>JAZQTF010000083.1:0-1845 GCA_045630445.1 Acutalibacteraceae bacterium | reverse complement strand
TGTTGGTTTCTTTTTATTAACTTGTGTTAAAAAGTTTTTATCAACCATTTTGGCTTTGGTACTTGCATTCAGTGCCGTGCCTGTTTCGACATCATTTGCTGCAGACGACGCTGATTATAACGACAAGATAGGGACTCTTTATGAAACAGTAATTGAAATTGAAGGTATTTCAAAATCCTATACCTTTATGCAGATAGCTGACTCTCACATCGTAAATATCCCCACAAACACAAATGATTTCTACTACAATGAAGCAATAAACAGATTCAATCATTTTAAAAATCTGGGCGGCGGTACGTATTCTGCGCTTGATCGTTTCAATGCGCTTATTGACTATGCCGAGGACCCTGTGAATGATATTGACGGTGTGTGGCTCTCCGGTGACAACATTGACTTCCCCTCGGCAGAAAACACAAGCTTTATTACAAACAAGCTTCTCGGGCTGTCCATCGACCATATGTATACGATGGGTAACCACGACTGGACGTATCCTAACCATTATTTCGATGCGCATGCAAGAAACAATTACAGACCTCTTCTGAAAACAGCAATGAACCAGAACACCTACATCAATTATCAGGATTACGGTGATTTCGGTGTAGTTGCCATTGACAACTCTGAAAACTACATTTACTATCAGGCAGTTGTTGACGGACTTAAGAATACGGTTATTCCCGCAAACAAGCCCGTTCTCGTATTCCTCCATGTTCCGATCGTAAACAAAGATCTTCAGAACTACTGTTACAGCGTGTGGGGAACAGACGAAACAATGAACCCCAATTCTGCAAAGTATCCCAACAACGAATATACAAAGTACGTATATAACTGGATCACAACAAATCCCAACGTTGTAGCGGTATTTGCAGGACACCTTCATATTAATTATGAGGGATATATTGCAGGCGGCAAGCCTCAGTACGTAACAAGCGGCGGTTATCTTGGTGACGCGAGACTTATTACGGTCAAGCCTACAACCTGTGAGGTTCACACTTGGGACGAGGGAGAAGTAATAAAGGCTCCCACCACAAAGCCCGGTGAAACCTTCCACACATGTGTTGAGTGCGGAGCAACCGAAACCGTTGTAACTCCCGCTATTTACATGTACGGAGATATAAACGGAGACAAGACGGTTAATGCCAAGGACTCCATGTTTATCAGACGTCACCTGGGCAGAGCAGAGCTTCTTGCCGAAGAAGGTCAGAAGTACAGCGCTGACGTTAACGATGACGGAAAGATAAACGCAAAAGACTGGTTGTATCTCAGACGGTATCTTGCAGGTCTTATAAGCTCACTTGGTTGAGTTTTGATACAGAAGAAAAATTATTAGTTCAATGAACGAAAGGATAACAGATATGAGTACATTCAAAAAAGTTGTCAGTCTTTTAATAACTGCATGTCTCTTGCTGTCCGTATTCCCCATGTCGGCTTTTGCCGCAACCACAACAGCATCTTCAGCAAGTGCGCTCGTTTCAGCATTTGCATCTGCTGCTGACGGGGACACGATTGTGCTGAGTGCAGATATTACTCTTGCACAGACAATCAACGTTACAAAGAAAGTAACACTTTCCGCAGGCGGACACACAATCAAGCGTGATTCCTCCTTTGCAGGAAGTCTCTTTGCCGTAACGGGAGAGCTTACACTTCAGGAAGTAACTCTCAACGGTAACCGCACAAGCACAGCAACAGCTAACCTTGCTTCTGAAATTATCAGAGTTAACGGCGGTAAGGTAAACCTTAAGAACGGAGCTACACTTACAACCAACAGAGCAAACGCTGCGGGCACAGCCGGCGGTGTATGGGTTGAAGGCGGTGAGCTCAACATGTATGCAGGCGCAACCATTAAGG
>JAZQTF010000082.1:0-3655 GCA_045630445.1 Acutalibacteraceae bacterium | reverse complement strand
ATCCTCTGTGCTGTGACTGCTGAGTGCAGC
The DNA here is from genome assembly GCA_045630445.1 of Acutalibacteraceae bacterium. Lineage (GTDB taxonomy): Bacteria > Bacillota > Clostridia > Oscillospirales > Acutalibacteraceae > RGIG7273. The sequence continues at coordinate 3,625 of JAZQTF010000082.1, read as the reverse complement.
AAAATCTGCCTCTGTGCGGTTTGTTGCATTGAATTCTGCAAGAATCTTTTCAGCACGCAACTGAGCCGCAGCAACAATCTGCTGGTCAGTTACAGAGCCACCGTCAACGGGTGCCTCAATGATAATCTGATGGAAACTTGCTTTACCGAGCAAACGCTCGCTTTCAGTCAAGCCATAGGTGAAAGGTGAAAGATTGTTGAAAGAATCATCAACGGGTTTACCGAGTTGGAGACCGAGTTGCTCCGCGTAAGAGTACGGCCATACCATCGGAAGAATAATTGAACTGAGAACCAAAATTACAATGATAAAGAAACTTACTGTTGCAACTTTATCTTTGAGCAAACGCTTTACGCCATCTTTGAAGAATGTTGATGACGGACGCATTTTAACCATATATTCCTTATCTTCAGCAGAAGCAGGAGCAAAGGAATCGAGGTTTGTGTGCATACTAAATCTTTTCAAATCCATGTCGATTCCTCCTTATTTCAAATTGATACGCGGGTCAACAACTTTGTAGAGAATGTCGCTGACAAGGTTCATAAATACGATAAGTGTTGCAAGCACGATTGTTGTACCCATGATTACGGGGTAGTCACGGTCTGTGATACTGCTTACAAATGTACGACCGATACCGGGCACAGCAAAAATCTTTTCTACTACGAGTGAGCCTGTAACGATGTACGCCAACATCGGACCAAAATATGTGATAACGGGAATGAGTGAATTCTTGAGAGCATGGCCAAAGATAATCTTTCTGCCGGAAACGCCCTTTGCTTTTGCGGTACGGATATAATCCTGACCGAGCACGTCAAGCATTGATGAACGGGTAAGACGTGTGATGTGAGCCATCGGTGAAAGGGACAAAGTTATAATCGGCAATATAAGACCCGCTTTGGTCGTACCGTTTGCAGGCAACCACTGCAAAGCCACGGCAAACAAAAGCAAGAGCAATGAGCCCATAATGAAACTGGGCATTGATACGAATGCTGTCATGCTGACCATTATACTCTTGTCAAAAACCGTGTTACGACGGAGAGCCGCACCTGCGCCAAGAATAACGCCGATAACCAACGCAATACCTGCTGCCGCTACACCAAGAGGAATTGATGTCTTCATACCTGTTACGATGATGTCTGTAACATCACGGCCACGCTGTTTGATTGACGGGCCGAAGTCAAACTCAGTAATGATGCCTTTTACATAAGTAAAATACTGCTCCATTATAGGTTTGTCCAGGCCATACTTTGCCTCCAATGCTGCCTGTACCTCAGCAGAAACCGCCTTTTCACTCATAAACGGTCCACCGGGAACAGCCTTCATTGCAAAGAAAGTAATTGTAATTACAAGAAATACCGTAAACAAAGCGAGCAATACACGCTTAAGAATATAGAGTGCTGTCTTGGAATTCAAAATTTTCAACTCCTTAAGGATTCATAGATGTAGCGGATGGGGGCTGCGTTGTGCATAATACATAATATATATTATATGCACATAATTTCTCATCCTACATACTAAACAATATTATATTGTAACATTATATCATAACGATTAAAAAAATACAAGCAACAATTTTTCTTTTTTTATTACAATATTTTATTGTATTTTCACTTTATAAAAATTGTGCTTTTTCCGGTTCCGGCTTTAACTGAATAAGCAAAAACAAAAGCGTTCCCGGTTACGAAAACGCTTTTAGCAAACATTATTTATGCTTCGGTTAAGGATTCGTTTTTCATCTTTCTCAACATTCCGCGATAGAGTGCGAATGAAATGATGAGAGTTATTCCGTCCGAAATGAACTGTGTCCAGATAAGTCCGTCCAGACCGGCAAGATACCTCATAACAAACAGACACGGGATAAAGAGCAAGCCCTGACGGCAACTTGACAGAAGAAGTGACTGCATTCCCTTGCCCATAGCCTGAAAACTTGAATTCATAAGAAGGTTTGTGAGCATAAACGGAGTTGCAAGACACAACACGCGGAGCATTCCTGAAGCAAGTTCAATTGTTTCTGCACTGCCCTTCATAAAGAATCCGACGATGCTGTTGGGGAAAAGCTGAAAAGCCGCGATACAAAGCAACGAAACTGTGATTGCGGTCAGACGCGCAACAAGGTTTACTCTGTCCATTCTCTTGAATTTCTTTGCGGAATAGTTGTACGCAATCAAGGGCAAAACACCCTGACTCAAGCCGAGTCCGACATTGAGCGGAATTGTATCAATCTTTTTGACAATGCCGATTGATGCAACCGCAATATCACTGTATCTGGAAGCAAGATTCATCATAAAGCCGTTTGACACGCAAACGAGCATAAGTGAAACGAATGACGGAATACCAACCGATACAACGGAGATTGAGATTGATTTCTTCAAGGTGAAATTTCCCGGACTGAGAGAGATAACACTCTTCTTCCTTATTATAATATAAACAATGATGAAGTAAATCATACTGCATACGTTGGAAATCATTGTTGCAATTGCAGCACCCTCAATGCCCATATCAAGCGGGAAAATGAAAATCGGGTCAAGGATGATGTTGATTATACCGCCCATCGCCATACCAACGCTTGCGAATGCCACTCTGCCCTCGCTTCGCAGAAGGTTGCCCATAAGGACGGATATGGTTGTTGGAATACCACCGATTACGGTTGTCCAGAATAAATACTGTTTTGCGTAACCCAAGGTGTATTCGCTGGCGCCAAGCAAATTGAGAAGCGGTGTCATAAACACAAACACAAGCGCTGAGTAAACCGCTGTCACAACAAGACATCCATAAAAGCTGAATGCAGACGCTTTCTTTGTGTCATCAAAGCTCTTTGCACCGAGCAAACGGGAAATAAGACTGCCGCCACCGATACCGAAAAGATTTGACAATGCGGTCAACAATAAAAACGCAGGAAACGCCAGCGAAGCCGCTGCGACCATATTGGGATTGGCGGTGCGTCCGATAAAATATGTATCTGCCAGATTATAAATCATCGTTACAAGTTGAGCCAGAATGGTTGGGATTGCCAACACGGCAACCGCTTTACCAACGGGCATTTTTTCAAAAATTTCCGTTTTACTGTTTGTCATTTCAATCTCCCTTCCACATTTATACGATTTAATTCTTTTTCAAAACACAATAAAATATTTTATCAAATTATGTCAGAAAATGCAAGAGAAAAAAGGACGGATTTACGCACAGGTCTATTTAATGAATTGTTTTCTTTACGCTTGTACCCTCACGGATTCATTGCACTCTATTTCATTTTTATCACGGAGTGTCGGGATCGACCGTCTGTGCTTTGCACATACTGACGGCTCACCGACCGTTGCTTCGCAACAGTACCCGCTTCGCCACTACTCACTAAAAACAGTTCCCCGAACTGTTTTCTTTACGCTCGTACCCTCACGGGTTCGAATCCCTTACAAGCATCAAATAAAAACAAGGCATCTGCATAAAGCAGACGCCTTGTTTTTGGTGCGGGTGTTCATAACGGACTTGATTAAAAAGTAGTGAAATACCGGCAGAAACACACATATTTTTCATTCACACATTTGTGTATTTCAAGGTTTCTTCGTAAAATAAAATTACAGAAACGAGGAAACAAGATTATGTCAAAATTTATTGAAGAATTCTATTACGG
>JAZQTF010000081.1:0-5694 GCA_045630445.1 Acutalibacteraceae bacterium | reverse complement strand
AAAACGATGGCCGAAAAAGCAATCACCACCGCATCAAGCGCAAGAAAAATGCCACCCGTGCGGATGTGGCTGAATTTAAGTCGGAGCAGCCGCACAACAATATCGCTGCCACCCGTTGTTGCACCAACGCGAAAAAGCGCTCCGATTGAGCCACCGACAAGCACCGAGCCGCACACACACGCGCAGAAAGTGTCAATCGGCAACGCGGGAAATTGTGCCAGAAAATCAATAACCGCCGATGAAACGGTTATGACAAAAATCGTTGAAAGAAGAAACTTCAACCCGAATTTGTAAATCCCCAGAATCATCAGCGGTACGTTGATAATAAAAATTATAAGTCCTGTATTTAAATCCAGCAGGTAACCAAGCACAATCGCAAGACCCGACACTCCCCCTGCGGCAAGTGAATTCGGCTCAAGAAAAAGTGCAATCCCTGCGGCATATCCAACACTCGCAAGTAGTAAAATTAAAACTTCCTTAAGAAAATAAGGAAAAGATTTACGCATATTTCACCCTCTCATATCGGATAAAATTAAACTCAATTATTCAATTTTCATTGATGCGGTTGCGTTGAGGTCAAGCTCCGCAACACTACCCGCAAGATACTCATAATAAGCCTGTGCGCCAACCATTGCGGCATTGTCACCGCAAAGAGAAAGCTGCGGTTTGAAAAGTTTGAAACCGTGTTTTTCGCACATTTTCTCCGTCTTTGCTCGTAACGCGGAGTTTGCGGAAACACCACCCGAAAGAGCAATTTTTGTAAAGCCCGTGTCAAGCGCTGCTTTTTCAAGATTTTCAACAAGTCTTTCCGTCACTGCGCTCTGGAAAGATGCCGCCATATCTTTGATTTCATAGGTTTCTCCCTTTTGATTCATACGGTGCAGAAGATTGATGATATTTGTTTTCATACCTGAAAAACTGAAATCATATTCACTGTCGCTGACTTTCGGTTTCGGGAAAGTGTAAGCGTTTTCGTCACCACCGACGGACGCTTTGTCAAGATGCACACCGCCGGGATACGGAAGCCCCATCGCACGCGCCGCTTTGTCAAGAGTTTCACCCGCCGCGTCATCCCTTGTCTGACCGATAATGCGGAATTTTGTGTAATCGGAAACTTCAACAATATGGCTGTGACCACCCGAAACAACAAGACAGAGAAACGGAGGCTCAAGGTCGGGATAAGTGAGATAGTTTGCCGCAATATGTGAGCGCAGATGATGCACGGGAATGAGCGGTTTGCCGCTTGCAAAACTGAGTCCCTTTGCAAAATTTACGCCGACAAGCAACGCACCGATAAGACCGGGCGCATGAGTGACAGCGATTGCGTCAATGTCACTGAGTCTGCATCCCGCTTCGTCCAGTGCACCGCGTACAACCGCGGTGATTGCCTTTGTGTGCTGACGGGAAGCAATCTCCGGCACAACGCCACCGTAAATCACGTGTTGCGGTATCTGTGAAGCAATATTACTTGATAAGATTTTTCGTCCGTCTTCAACGACTGCTGCCGCAGTTTCGTCGCATGAACTTTCTATTGCAAGTATTTTCATCTTAATTTCCTCTTTCCTTGGTCATTATATATGCGTCCTCCGTGGGCAGACGATAAAACGCCTTGCGCACACCGAGATTTTTATATCCGTTTTTTACATAAAGAGTTATTGCAGGAGTGTTTGACACACGCACTTCAAGCGAAATGAAACTCAGTTTCAGAGATTCCATACACTCATCAAGCGCATTTATAAGTTTGTCGGCAACACCTCTGCGACGGTAATTTCCGCTCACCGCAACGTTTGTTATGTAACCCTCATCAAGCACACAATTCATCCCGACATAGCCCGCAATTTTTCCATCGCAAAGTGCGACAAAAAAGTTTGAGCCATCAGTTGTAAGGCTTGTTTCAAGGGCATTTTCACTCCACGCGCACTCACCGAAACATTCACGCTCAATCAGCGCAACGTCCGCAATATGCTGCTGAGTCATCCTGATAATCTCAACCATAAAATTCCTCCAACAACTCACACAATGCCGACTCAATTTCATCCCTTGTACGCACATACTGAGCGTAATTCATACCGTACGGGTCGCTGATTCCGTTGCCGAGGACTTTCAGTTTTGAGTCATCAACAAAATTTTTCAGCACGTTATAATGCCCTGACGACAAGCAGACGATAAGATCCGTTTCATTGAGCAAATCGCGGGTAACTGTCTTTGAACGGTGGACAGAAATGTCAACCCCGATATCCGCCATAGCCTCAATTGAGTTTTCACTCGCCGCCTCTCCATCAAATGCGGAAAGCCCCGCACTGTCACACACAACGCCCTCAATATTCTTTTGTTTCAACATCCGCTCAAACAACGCCTTCGCCATAGGACTGCGACAGGTGTTGCCGGTGCAGACAAAAAGAACGCTTTTCGGAAACATAATAAACTCCCTTACGATTAAATCACAAAACCACCGTTTACGCCGATAACCTGACCCGTGATGAATGAGCCGCCCTCCTGCGCAAGAAACAGTGCCATACGCGCAACGTCATCCGTTGTGCCAAGTCTGCCAACGGGGGTTTCATCACAAAGCACCGCAAGGTCATCCGCTGACAGCGCTTTATTCATTTCAGTTTCAATCACTCCGGGGGCAATACAGTTGACTGTTATACCCGACAAGCCGACCTCTTTTGCAAGTGCTTTTGTAAAGCCGATAAGTCCCGCTTTTGCCGCGGAATAATGCACCTCACAGGATGCACCGCAGACGCCCCAGATTGATGATATATTTATTATTCTGCCGCTCTTTTTATTTATCATATGCGGCAAAACTTCCCTTGTGCAATAAAACGCGGAATTAAGGTTGACTCCCATCATACGCGCCCAGTCCTCATCGGTGACGTCCGTTATAAGTTTCTGCTCACCGATGCCCGCGTTGTTGATAAGCGTGTCCACGCTGCCGAAAAGACGGATTGCAGACTTTATAAGGTCGGCCGCCTGAGCAGAATCCGACACGTCAGCCCTGACCGCTACGGCACTGAAACCCTGCTGTGTCAATTCCGCCACAAGTGCATTTGCCTTTTCTTCACTCTTATTATAATTTATCACCACATTGTAGCCCTGACCCGCAAAAAGTCTTGCACACTGTGCACCGATTCCGCGCGATGCACCGGTGATAACAACCGTTTTGTTCATATCATTTACCCCTTGGCTTCGTGCCACGTTTTTCCTATATTCGCCTGTGCTTCAAGTCTGACCTTCATTTCAGCGGCGCTCTCCATCTCATAAGTGAGAATCTCACGCACTTTCTGCGCTTCGTTTTCAGGCGCTTCAACAATCAATTCGTCGTGCACCTGCATTATGAGTTTTGCGTTCAGGCCCTCTGCTTTAAGCCTTGAATAGACCTTAATCATAGCAATTTTCATTATGTCGGCCGCAGTGCCCTGAATAGGCATATTTCTTGCAACGCGCTCACCGAATGAACGGAGATTGAAGTTTGATGAAGAAAGTTCGGGCAGATATCTGCGCCTGCCGAATTTTGTTTCAACATAGCCGTCAGCCTTTGCTTTTTCAGCAACCGCACGCATATATTCATCAACGCCTTTGTAATGGGCAAGATAACTTTTGATGTATTTATCCGCCTGTGCAACGGAAACGCCGATGTCCTTTGAAAGCGAAAACGCACCGATTCCGTAAACGATGCCGAAGTTTACCGCCTTTGCTCTGCTGCGCATCTCAGGCGTTACGAAAAGCGGCGGAATGTTAAACACCTGCGAAGCGGTGATAAGATGGATATCGTCACCGTTATTAAACGCGTCAAGCATTGTTTCATCGTTTGCAATATCCGCAAGCACACGAAGTTCAATCTGTGAATAGTCGGAGTCAACAAGCACGCATTTTTCCTTTGCTCTGAAGAATTTGCGCATCTGACTGCCAAGTTCACTTCTGACGGGAATATTCTGCAGGTTAGGCTCCGTTGAGGAAATTCTGCCCGTGCGTGTTTCCGTCTGGTTAAACGTTGAATGAATTCTGCCATCAGCTGCAATAACTTTCAGAAGTCCGTCGCAATAGGTTGATTTGAGTTTTGCAAGTTGACGATACTGCAAAATCCTGCTGACAATCGGGTAATCTGGTGCAAGACCCTCAAGCACCTGCGCATTGGTTGAAAAACCCGTCTTTGTCTTTTTAGGCGGTTTGATTCCAAGATGGACAAAAAGCACCTCGCCAAGTTGTTTGGGAGAATTCAGGTTGAAAGTCTCCCCCGCCTGCTCATATATATCATTCTGTATTTTTTCAATTTCATCGCCAAGCACTGTGCCGAAAGTTTCAATACCCTTTGCATCAACTTCAAATCCGCACAACTCCATATCCGCAAGCACTTGTGAAAGCGGAATTTCAATCTCATACAAAAGTTTTTCCATTGAGTTGTCCGTAATGAGTGCACCGAGTTTTTCACTCAGTAAGGGCAAAGCAGACGCTCTGACACAAAGGGCGGAAAATTTTTCATCACTGACTACTCCCACACTGTATTCACGCGCAAGACGCAAAAGGTCATAATCAGGTGCGGAAGGATTGAGAAGATAAGCCTGCAAGGAAACGTCAGTTACAACGCCCTGCACATCGTAACCGTCTGCGATTGCGGTTTTATAGACAAGTTTGCTGTTATCTGTAATCTTTTCAATCTCCGCATTTTCAAAAATCTTACGTTGAAAATCCTTGAATGAAGGAGTATCAGCACTGATATAATCAATATTTTCGCCCGTGTCAAACGCCATTGAGCCGTCATCATCAATTACAAAAAACGCTTTTTTATTCTTTGCAATCAAAGAGAAAAGTTCATCAGTGTCAGCGTTTTCACGGTACTCTTTCGGCTGAGTTTCAACGCGCTCACAGGAAACATCAGCGGACGCGTTAAGCCCAAGTTTTTCAACGAGTGAGAACATTTCAAGTTCACACAGAATCTGCGCCGCTCTCTGAGTCGGTGCTTTTGTTTTGTAGGCATTGATGTCCGTTTCAATCGGAGCGTCCCTGACAATTGTGACAAGGGTTTTGCTCAGGAATGCCATATCCTTTGACGCTGCAAGTTTTGAACGCACGGAATCTTTTATGTTGATTGTGTCAATATTTTCATAAATGTTTTCAATACTGTCAAACTGGGAAATAAGAGTTGCCGCAGTTTTCTGACCTATTCCCGCAACGCCGGGCACATTATCGGACGAGTCACCCATAAGCGCCTTGACGTCAATCAGGCGGATGGGTTCAACCATATATTCTTCCTTAATCTTTTCACTGTTGTAAACGGTTGTGTGGGGCTGACCCGCTTTTGTAACTGTAAGCAGGACTTCAACTCCGTCACGCACCAGTTGCAGACTGTCCCTGTCACCCGTTGCGATGCTGCAATTATCATTATGGGCAGAGAGAGTACCGATAAGGTCATCCGCCTCAAAACCCTCTTTCTCAATAATTGTGTAACCAAGTTCAGTCAAAAGTTCTTTCAGCACGGGCAACTGCTGCGCAAGTTCAGGTGGCATACCCTTTCTCTGTGCTTTGTAACCATCATACATCTTGTGTCTGAATGTGGGCGCTTTCAGGTCAAATGCAACCGCAACCGCGTCCGGCCTGACTGTGTCAAGCAGACGGATGAGAGTTGACATAAAGCCATATATTCCGTTTGTGAACCTGCCGTCCTTTGTTGTCAGAATCCTGATGCCGTAAAAC
>JAZQTF010000080.1:0-6462 GCA_045630445.1 Acutalibacteraceae bacterium | reverse complement strand
CTGATAATTGGATTTATGCCATTTTTTCGCCCGAGATCCCAAACGGCATATTTGCCGTTTGATCCTCGTTACACTCGGATTTCGACTCCGCTCAGGATGACACGGGCGAAAAAAAGGGGGGAGCCCTGTTACCGCAAACTCCGCTTAATCGTTCCCTCTGTATCCCACCACCAACGCAAGCGTTGGTCCCCCTCCCTTTAAGGCAAGGGAGGCTGACGGGGCTTCGAGTACGTCGCCCCTTTAACCATTTATCGGTTAACCTTTTTTGAGTCACGCGACTATCGCGTGGTTTTCGTTATACAAAAAAAGAACGGCACAATGGCCGTTCTTTTTTCCTTTGTTTATACTCATAAAACAAACCGAACAATCCGAGGAGGGACTGCTCAAAACATTTTAACCTGTCTTAATGGGGGATTAGTCAGCGAAACCGGAGTCAACAAGATTAGCAAGCGCGTCAATAGCAGCCTGCTCGTCAGAGCCGTCAGCGATGATGCGGATTGATGCACCGCCCATAATGCCGAGCGAAAGCACACCAAGCAAACTCTTTGCGTTTACGCGGCGCTCTTCTCTTTCAACCCAGATTGATGACTTGAACTCATTTGCTTTCTGGATAAAAAATGTTGCAGGACGGGAATGCAAGCCCACCTGATTTCTGACGATGACGTCTCTAAGAATCATAATTATTTCCTCCCTGTCAAACAGTGGTAAATCAAACAATATAAGATGTTAGTATTATAGTCCTAAAAACAAGTGTAGTCAACGAATTTTGACGATTGTAATACTTTGTACAAAATTTTCGGATTGATTTCCAAAGCGGATAGTTTCACGGATGGATTTTTTGTTTATTTTGACATACATATAATAGACAGATTAACCTTTTTTGTTTCGCGGAAGCACAATTTCTCCGCCGCTGTACTTCTCCATCATATCGGGGCGACGCTCCATTGTGCGTGCGTAAGCCTGCGCTCTGCGCCATTTGTCAATCTCCGCGTGATTGCCCGAAAGCAACACGGGCGGCACCTCTCTGCCCATCCATTCGGGCGGACGTGTGTAATGCGGATGCTCTAAAAGACCGCTGTAATGACTCTCCTGCATAAAGTTTTCCTGCGCGGAAAGCACTCCGTCCTGCATCCTTGCAATTGCGTCTGCAAGCACAAGCGCGGGCAATTCACCGCCGGTTAAAACATAGTCACCGATTGAGATTTCTTCGTCAACAATTTCTTCCAGCACCCGCTCGTCAACGCCCTCATAATGACCGCACAGTAACACGATGCTGTCAAGTTGCGCCAATTCTTTGACACGCTCCTGCGTCAGCACTGAGCCCTGCGGTGACATAAATATAAGGTGCGGTTTCTTTCCGTCACGCTCGCAGATGTGTTTGTAGCAATCGTAAATCGGCTGGCACTGCATTATCATTCCGCCGCCGCCACCGTAGGGGGCAAAGGCAACGCGGTTGTGTTTGTCGGTTGTGAAGTCGCGGATGTTGAGGCATTCCATTTCCACCTTGCCGTTTGCACGCGCTCTGCCGATAACGCTCTCGTTAAGCACGGTTTCGCACATTTCGGGGAAAAGTGTCATAATGCTAATTTTCATCAAAAATTCCTCCAAGGGGTCGGATTTGCACAACTTCTTTTTCAATGTCAACACTGATTACAACGTGGGGGATTGATGGCACAAGGTACTCTTTGCCGTTTTCATCCGTGATATGCCACACGTCATTTGCACCCGTTTTTGTAACGTCGGTCAGAGTGCCGTAAACCTTTGATTCATCGTCAGCGTTAACCGCTTTGCAACCGATAAGGTCCTGAATAAAGTAACTGCCCTTTTTGATTTTTGCGTCAGCGCGGTCAATGAAAAGCACTTTGTCACGCAGCAACGCCGCGGAGTTGATGCTCTCAATTCCGTCAAGACGAAGCAGCACAACATTTCCGTGCACTCTGCCGCCACGGACAAGAATGCTTCGTTTGCCCTCGTTATCAAAATAGAGTTTTATGAATTTCAAAAGGAATTCCGGCTCATCGCACCACGGCTGCACGCGTACTTCGCCCGCGATGCCGTGAGTTGAAACGATTTTTCCGATTTCAAGATATTTTTTCATCTGGCCCTCCTGAAAAAAATTACAGCACAAAGCCAACTTTCTTCATAACTTTTTTGAGTGTTCTTTCCGCAACGAAGGCCGCTTTCTGCGCGCCCTCGCGGTAGCACTGCTCAAGGTAAGCCTTGTCATTCCTGTACTGAGCAAGTCTTTCCTGAATCGGACGAAGTTCTTCAACAACCGCTTCGGCAACAGCCATCTTGAAGTCGCCGTAACCCTTGCCCTCAAATTCGTTGGCAATTTCGTCCCTTGTCTTACCTGTGCAGCAGGAGTAAATGTCAATAAGGTTGTTTACGCCGTCCTTACCCTCACCGTAGCAGACGCGTGCTTCGCTGTCTGTAACCGCTCTCTTGAATTTGCGGATGATTACATCGGGCGCATCGTCAAGGAGAATGAATGAGTTTACGTTGGGATCGGATTTGCTCATCTTCTTTGTCGGCTCCTGCAAGGACTTGATTCTTGCGCCTGCCTTGGGAATGTACGCCTCAGGCACTGTGAATACGTTTCCGTAAACGCCGTTGAAACGCTCGGCAATATTACGCGCAAGTTCAAGGTGCTGACGCTGGTCATCACCAACGGGAACAAGTTCCGCATTGTAAAGCAGAATATCCGCCGCCATAAGAGTCGGATATGAAAAAAGTCCGAGGTTGACGTTGTCCGCGTGGGACGCAGACTTGTCCTTGAATTGTGTCATTCGGGAAAGTTCGCCGAACTGTGTGTAACAACTGAGCACCCAGGAAAGTTCCGCGTGCTGATGCACGTGGCTCTGGATAAAGAGCGGGCTTTTCTGCGGGTCAATGCCGATTGCAAGCAGGAAAGCGTACATTCCAAGGGTGTTTGCCCTGAATTTTGCGGGGTCCTGTCTGACGGTGATTGCGTGCAGGTCAGCAACCGCAAACGCACAGTCAAACTCCTCGCTCATATTTTTCCAGTTTTTGAACGCACCGATGTAGTTGCCAAGGGTGGGAGTGCCGCTTGACTGCACCGCGCTTAAAACTCTCTTTTTTCTGATTTCATTTTCCATTATAAAATCTCTCCTTAATAGGATTTTGCGATTTCTGCCAACAACTCAATGCCTCTTACAATCTGCTCGTTGCCGGGAGTTGAGAAGTTAAGACGGATGTACTGTGTGGGCTGTGTGTCGTCAACCATAAATGCGCTGCCCGGCACTGCTGCAACACCTGCCGCAATGCCTTTCTTGCAGAATTCAGGCATATCAATTCCGTCGGGAATCCTGCACCATACAAACAAACCACCTTCGGGACGGTTGTAAGTGAAGAAACCATTCATCTTCGCGTCAATTGTGTCACACATAAGGTTGAGTTTCTCGCGGTAGATGTTGCGGAGATTCTCAATGTGAGCGTCAAAATCACACTCTGTCATCCACTTGTAAACAACAAGTTGGTTGAAGATTGCTGTATGTACGTCCTCGGTCTGCTTGCAAACTGTCATTTTTGCGGTGAGAGCCTGCGGTGCGATTGAGTAACCAACACGCAAACCGGGGGAAAGAATCTTTGAGAATGAGCCGGCATAGATTACAATTCCGTCCTCGTCAAAGGATTTGATTGACGGCACGTCCTCGCCTGAAACGCGCAGGTCACCGTACGGATTGTCCTCAAGGATAAGCACGCCGTATTTCTTTGCAACCTCGTAAAGAGCCTTTCTCTTTTCAAGGGACATTGTGACGCCTGCGGGATTCTGGAAATTCGGGATTGTATAAATGAATTTTACATTCTTTTCAACTTTAAGTGCTTCTTCAAGTTTTTCAATATTCATTCCGTCGCTTTCAACCTCAACGCCAACAAGACGGCAGCCGTTTGCGCGGAAGCAGTTGAGTGAGCCGATGAATGACGGCGCTTCACAGATGACTGTGTCGCCCTCGTTGCAGAGGGATTTTGTTGCAAGGTCCATAACCTGCTGTGCGCCTGCGGTAACAAGCACCTGGTCAAACTCTCTGCCGATGCCGTATTTCTTCATTCTCTCTGCGATTGCTTCGCGAAGAGCGGGGTAGCCCTCAGTCACACTGTACTGCAAAGCGGTGATGGGCATTTCAGCAAAAATTTCAGCCGCAATTCTGCGTACCTCGTCAACGGGGAAAGCCTCAACAGAAGGGTTGCCTGCTGCAAGGGGGATGATTCTCGGGTCGCTTGTTGCTTTGAGAATTTCTCTTATTGCGCTGGGTTTGAGATTTGCAAGTTTGTCAGAAAAATTGTATTCCATTTTTGATTACTCCTTTGATTTATGTTGGTGTTTGTGTGATTTTCAATATCTGAATATTATACAACAATATTATAAAAAAAACAAGTGTCTGGCAGGGGCGGACATATACTATATTATATATAAGCGTTTTGTGAGCGGCATTTTTGCGTGCCGCTTTTTATTATATATATGTATGCAGAATACGCCTGTTAAAAAATTTTTTGAAAAAATGGAAAAAATTTGAAAAAACCTATTGACAAATTGAAAAATATGCTTATAATGATAATTGTTATCATTATTAACAAGAAAGGAGAGCAGGTCACAGAACTTGCGATGAGCAATATGATGGAAAGACACAGCAAACAAAGGGATGCGGTCCTCGCAAACCTGAGGGGCAGAAAAGATCACCCCACAGCGCAGGATGTTTTCTTCTCACTCAAACCTGAGATGCCTGCCCTGAGCCTTGCCACCGTTTACCGCAACCTTTCAATGCTTGCCAACAAGGGCGAGATAATCCGTTTGCAGACGGCGGGGGAGGAGCATTTTGATGGCGACACATCAAACCACAGCCACTTCTTCTGCACAGTGTGCAACAAAATCTATGACGTGTTCAGTGTTGATGAGATGCAGGCGCAGACACAAAAGGAACTGCAGGAAATCGGCACAGTCACTTATCAGAGGTTAATCTATTACGGCGTATGCCGTGAATGCGAGCAGGCTCGCAGATAAAAAAGTCAACAATGCGAAAGCATTCAACATTAAAAATAAAAAAATTACTTAAAATTCAGGAGGAAAAGTTTATGAAAAAGTTTGTATGTTCAGTATGTGGTTATGTTCATGAGGGAGATTCCGCTCCCGAAAAGTGTCCGATTTGTAATGCTCCGGCTGACAAGTTTGTTGAGCAGGGTGGCGAAAGAACTTGGGCATCAGAGCACGTTGTAGGCGTTGCTCAGGGCGCTCCCGAGGAAATCATTGAAGGTCTCAGAATGAACTTCATGGGCGAATGCACAGAGGTTGGTATGTATCTTGCAATGGCAAGAGTTGCTCACAGAGAGGGTTACCCGGAAATCGGTCTTTACTGGGAAAAGGCTGCTTTGGAAGAAGCAGAGCACGCAGCAAAGTTTGCTGAACTCCTTGGTGAAGTTGTAACAGATTCCACAAAGAAGAACCTTGAAATGAGAGTTGAGGCTGAAAACGGCGCAACACAGGGCAAGACAGAACTTGCAAAACTTGCAAAGCAGTACAACCTTGACGCAATCCATGACACAGTGCATGAGATGGCACGCGACGAGGCTCGTCACGGCAAGGCTTTTGAGGGCCTCCTCAACAGATACTTCGGCAAATAAGTTTGTAACATAAATTGTGTTGCAGGAGGAAAATACAATGAGAAAACTGTTAGCATTGATTATGGTGCTCGGCTTGATTGTTGCGCTTTCTGCCTGTGATATTGAAACAGGTGGTCGCGCAAACCGGCCAACATCACCTGACACCATAACGCAGACAAACGCCGGCGATAAAACAACCGCAAAAAATCTCATCACAAGGGAACAGGCGATTGATATTGCTCTGCAGACAGCGGGGCTGAGCCGTGACAGTGTGTATGATCTGGAAGCGGAACTTGACAGAGAGTTCGGCGGCGTTTACTGGGAAGTGGATTTTGAAACAAGGGAATACGAATATTCCTACAACATTCACTCGGAAACGGGGGCTATCACCCGCACCGAGCGTGAAAGAGATTAAAACAAGATTGATAATGTTAAAACAAGATTGACAATCTTTTTCATCAGGATTCTCCAACTATAAAAAAGAGCGGCAAGGTTTATCCTTGCCGCTCTTTGCCTTTGGGTAAGAGGCGATAAGTAATAGTGAATAAGCGATAAAACCAAAATCTTGTTGCAGTGGGCGACCTGCGTGTCGTTCCGTTTTATTACACAATAAAATAAAAAACGAAAGACAATAAGCCTCCCTCTGACGAGGGAGGTGGCTGTGGCTATGCCACAGACGGAGGGAGAGAACGATAAACATAAGTTTTGATTTTGTTAAATTTTCTCTCCCCCAGTCTTTTGCTTCGCAAAATCCAGCCCCCTCGTCAGAGGGAGCCTTTTTCGCTTAACCAAAATCTTCTCGTAGGGGGTGAACTTAGGTTGTTCGTTTGGTTTTACCGTCGC
>JAZQTF010000079.1:0-4010 GCA_045630445.1 Acutalibacteraceae bacterium | reverse complement strand
AAATTCACAATTCACCACTGAATAAACAAAATTATGAATTCCAGCATTACATTAACCGATATTGGTTAATACGATTATATACCACAATCGGTTATTATGTCAATAGGGAGGATTGAAAATATGATTTCCTATGAAAAGCTCTGGCAAACTATGAAAGAAAAAGGCGTTACGCAATACGCACTCATTAAAAAACATAATATCAGCCCTGCACAAATCACCCGATTAAAAAGGAATGAAAGCGTCAGCACAAACACAATAGAGATGTTTTGCAAGATTTTGAAATGTAACGTTGAAGATATTATGCAATATATAGAAGATTAAAAAGCCGTGGAATCCACGGCTTTTTGTATTGTTTACAGTGATGTGTCGGCTATAAAATTTTTCAAGTGATATTCTGCCTTACGGCAGAGTGATATTTTCACTTCGTGAAAGTGATATTGAAACCTGCGGTTTCAGTGATATTATATTCGCATATAAACTCGCGAAGCGAATAACACTGTGCGAAGCACAATATCACTGCGAAGCAATATAACTCGCCAAAGGCGAATATAACTAAAAACTCCTTGAGAAATCTCAAGGAGTTTTTTGGGCTGTACGTCTCATTTTTGAACCTGAGTTCTTTTTGGAAATTTACACACTAATTTCTTTGAAAAAAGCTTCTGGATCACGCAAAAATTTATTAGCACTTGATTCTTTAAAAATACTCAAAAATGTATTAAAACTACATTCATAAATTGTGTCATTATATTTTATAAATAAATCATTTCCTTTTGCAAAGTTGCAAAGAGTTTGCAGTTGGTCTTTAGTAATGCTTCGTAAATCGACTCTTAACGATATAGCTTCATTATCATCGGTATCAATTTCTAAACATGTAGAGTCAAGGCTACCGTATTGCATTATAGTTTCGCACCAACTTTTTGTTGCAGGAAAAAAATCATCTATTGTTTTCAAAGAAGATATAAAAGCAGGGCTTGAAAAGTCGATATAATCATCTTTTTTAACTAAATTTAAAGCAACTTGCCAAATAGCCATTAGATTTTCTCCTTCAACTTCAATTTGTTGGAACTATTATAACACAAGTAATCTGAAGTTACAATCGGGTGCGGGTGTATAGAGTGAAGCATCGGCATTGCCGATGTGATGTTATGGCTTTGCCATAATGATGTTGCTCCCGTTGGTCGCAATGATGCGATGCGTTCCTTATCACGTGCGAAGCACACATCATTACCGAAGGTAACATCACGCACGGAGTGCGCATCATTGTTCCGCATCAGCGGAACACATCATTCCAAAAACAAAAAAGCACTGCGAAAGCAGTGCTTTTGTTTTTGGAGGCGCCACCCGGATTTGAACCGGGGAATAAAGGTTTTGCAGACCTCTGCCTTACCACTTGGCTATAGCGCCGTATTGTTTTCAAGAAAATAGGACGCTTAAAGATTTACTTTAAACGTCCGTAGAATTGGAGCGGATTACGAGGCTCGAACTCGCTACCTCCACCTTGGCAAGGTGGCGCTCTACCAGATGAGCTAAATCCGCATATTGTGGTGCCTCCGGCCGGAATCGAACCAGCGACACGTGGATTTTCAGTCCACTGCTCTACCGACTGAGCTACAGAGGCAAAAATGTGGCGACCCAGAACGGGCTCGAACCGTCGACCTCTAGCGTGACAGGCTAGCGCTCTAACCAACTGAGCTACTGGGCCACATATGGTGGGAACAACAGGGCTCGAACCTGTGACCCTCTGCTTGTAAGGCAGATGCTCTCCCAGCTGAGCTATGCTCCCACGCGGTTGCCTCCATTAGTGAAACAACGTTTTATAATATACACTACATTTTTGACTTTGTCAAGTATTATTTTTAATTTTTTTCAACTTTTTTTATAATTCTTTTATCATCTTTCTCAGGTCGTCCGCATTGAAGCGATATTTCTTGTCACAGAAGTGGCAATTGAGTTCCGTTTTGCCATCCTTTTCAAGAATATCAGTCAATTCAGCCTTGCCGACAGTACGCAGTGCTTTGTCAACGCGCTCCCTGCTGCAATCGCATTTGTACTCAACTTCATACTCATCAAGAAGTTCAATCTCAAAACCATCCATTGCGAGTTTGCATATCTGCTCAATGCTCATTCCCTCGGACAACATTGTTGTGACGGGTTTAAGTTTGCCAACACTTTCTTCAAGTTTTGAAATTACTTCCTCAGGTGCAAACGGAAGAAGCTGAATGATAAATCCGCCCGCTGAATTTACGGTCAGGTTGGGATTGACAAGCACGCCAAGCGCGCAAACAGTCGGCACCTGCTCACTGACTGCGTAATAATAAGTAATATCCTCCGCAATCTCACCCGAAACAATCGGCACGTTTCCGATGTAAGGGTCTTTGAGTCCGATGTCTTTCATTATGATAAGGTTGCCGTCCTTGCCGACAGCGCCTGAAACGTCAAGTTTGCCAACGGAATTGAGCGGAATCTCAACAACGGGATTGCCGACATAACCCTTTGCGTTACCGAAACTGTCAGCAACCGCAAGCACAACACCCGCAGGTCCGCCGCCATTAAGACGCAAAGTTACACTGTCCTTTTCACCCTTGAGAGTAACGCCAATCATTGACGCCGCGGTCAGAAGACGGCCGAGCGCCGCAGTTGTAACGGCAGATGTGTGGTGAATCTGCTCCGCTTTTGCAACCATATCCGTTGTATCAACACCGATTATTGAAACGGTGCCGTCACTTGTAATATATCTGAGAAGTTTGCCCATTGTATCTTTTCGGGGAGTCCCCCGCCCTTTCTATTTTTTAACGTTACGAGCAACGTAAAACACTCTTTCCGTTGTTTCTGCCGGCTCATTGTGCGTCATATCCTCATACGCATTGACAAGTTCAAAACCGCTCATTGTGAGAGCCTTTTCAATCTCCTGCGTTGTGTATGCACGCTCTGACACGTACTGGGTATGACGGTCATAAGAATCACCGTTTTCACGGAAAAAGTCCAGTTGCATATAAACCATATTTTCCTCCTCAACGTACTCATTCTGCCAGCCGCAGAATACTCCGTCCTCCTCAATAACAAAACTGTTATTGCCAAGCACCTGACTGTGCTTATACGCGGTGTTGACGTCAAAGATGAAATATCCGCCCTTGTTCATAAACAAGGAAACCCTGCTGAATGTTGCGACAAGTTCATCAAAATCAAGGATATGGTTGACACTGTCCAGAGTGCAGATAGCGCAGTCAATGTCACCGTACAGGTCAAGTTCCGCGCCCTCCTGACAAAGCCAGAGAATATCAGGACATTTTTCGGACTTGCTACGCGCAACGCTGAGCATATCCTCCGAATTGTCAACACCAATCATATCATAACCCATCTTTGCAAGACGGATTGTCAGGCTGCCCGTACCGCACGCAAGGTCAAGCACGGTTTTGCAACCGATTTCGCAACGCTTTAAAAGTTCATCAATATACTGCGCACGTCCGTCATAATCAACGTCCTGCGTAAACTGGTCATAAAAATCAGCGATTGAAGAATACTCATTCATCCTCTTTTGCCACCCTGTTAAACACAACGTCATAGCCGCCGTTGCCAACCTGCAAGGAGCGGTTTACACGGCTGATTGTTGCGGTGCTTGCGCCCGTTTCAGCAACGATATTGCTGTAAACTGTGCGGTCAGTCAATCTTTTTGCAACAACTATACGCTGCGCCATTGCTTTGATTTCAGGGAACGTACACAAGTCCTCAAAAAAGTCATAACATTCCTCTACAGTCTCCAAAGCGAGAATACATTTGAAAAGAAAATCCACGTTGTCGTTCTTAATTTTTCTGTTCATACCTGAAACCTCCTGTGTTTTAAACTACCGTCCATATATTAACACATTAAATCGCGAAAGTAAATAGCAAACGTCAAAAAATTTAAGCAAAAAGACAAGCTGCAACCCGAAGGTTGCCGCCGCGTTTTTATTTATTATTTGTAGATTTCTGCAGTAGCCATCATAGCCTTGCCGATTTCGTGCATATCAGCC
>JAZQTF010000078.1:0-3231 GCA_045630445.1 Acutalibacteraceae bacterium | reverse complement strand
CCCTCATTCTCAAAGCGGACTCCCTCGCACTCTACGCGCACCGCACTCCCATCTGCACAAAATGCGCAGTTGAGGAAAACCGCGACTTCAACTCCACCTGTGAGTTTGTGGAAGAAATCAGATAATACGGGGTTATGAAATGAAACCTATCGGTCTTTACATACACGTCCCCTTCTGCCGCTCAAAATGCGACTACTGCGATTTTTATTCCCTTGCAGGCAGAGAGGATTTGTTTGAAAAATACACACAAAAAATTATTGACTCAATCGGCAGATGGGGAGAAAAACTTCAGAGAAACGCTGACACGCTTTACTTCGGCGGCGGCACTCCGTCCCTTCTCTCCCCCGACCGGATTGGTGCAATCATAAAATCGGCAAAGGAAAATTTTTCCCTTACCGATGCTGAAATCACACTTGAATGCAATCCGTCAACCATTTATGACGGCTTCTTTGAAAGGGTTGCGGAACACGGCGTCAACCGCATTTCACTGGGGCTTCAGTCTGCAAACCTTGCGGAAAGGCAGTCACTCGGCAGAAAGGCAACTCCTGCCCAGGCACACTATGCAGTGCAGTCAGCGCAGAAAAGCGGAATCACAAACATTTCCCTTGACCTGATGCTTGCACTGCCACACCAGACAAAGGAGAGTCTTTCGCAGTCCGTGGACTTTTGTGCAAGTCTTGACGTAAAGCATATTTCCGCATACATTCTCAAAGCGGAGGAAGGCACACCCTTTGCAAAAAGGACTCACGAGCATCCTGACGATGACTTTGCCGCTGATATGTATCTGACCGCTTGCGACCTGATTGAGCAAAAAGGTTACAGACAATATGAGATTTCAAACTTCTGCAAGGACGGTTTTGAATCGCGTCACAATATGCGCTACTGGCTTTGCGGAGAATATCTCGGTTTAGGCCCTGCCGCCCACTCATTTATTGATGGAAAGAGAATGTATTTTGAGCGTGACCTTGACGCGTTTCTGAACGGTGCAGAGCCGACCTTTGATTCATCGGGCGGCGATTTTGAGGAGTTCTGTATGCTCCGCCTGCGACTTGCGGACGGGCTTAAAAACGCTGACACTCAAAAGTTTTTCGGATTCAATATACCCGAAAGAATTATGAAAAAAGCAAGAGCACTTGAAAAGCACTCCCTGACCGTCTGCACAGAGAATTCAATCAGCCTTACAAAGCAAGGTTTCCTGCTGTCAAACGCGGTCATCGCGGAGATTCTTTCCTAACGCTCACTTGGAGAAAATTCAATTTTGCTGAATATGAGGTCGTCTATGTCGCCCGTTTCGGACAGGTCATAGCGTGGCATCATTTCATCGGTTGATTTTGCGGGGTTTTCGTTACCCATCAGATCCCCTCCTTCTCATTTTTTGATTTATATTTTTGCTTGTTTTATCTTATCTATTCGTAAAGGGATGAGTTTTTTGGAATACAACAAGGACGAAAAATTCTTAAAGCGCACCTGGGCAGAAGTTGACCTTGCCGCGCTGAAAGAAAACTATGAAAACATACGCCTTGCCGCAAACGGTGCGGCAAAGATAATGGCGGTTGTGAAAGCGGATGCATACGGCCACGGGTCTGTGCGCTGTTCAAAACTGCTTGACGAATGTGGCGCGGACTGGTTTGCGGTTTCAAACCTTGAAGAAGCGCTTGAACTTCGCAGGGGCGGAATTGAAAAACCGATTCTCATTCTCGGCTACACTCCCCCGCATTATGCCGCAGCGCTTGCAATCAACAACATTTCCCAGGCCGTTTTTTCGCTGACCTATGCAAAATCGCTTTCAGAAGAAGCGGTCAGACTCGGCTTGCAGGTCAACATTCACATCAAGGTTGACACAGGTATGTCACGCATCGGCTTTCTTTATCACGACAGCATTGACAACGAGGACTCAATTGATGAAATTGCTCAGGCGGTAAGCCTTGACGGACTTTACCCCGAAGGCATCTTTACCCATTTTGCACGCGCGGATGAAGTGTCGGGAGAAGTTTACACCCGTTTGCAGTTTGCGTTGTTTATGGATGCAATCGCAAGACTTGAGCAGAATGGAATTCGTTTTGAAATCCGCCATTGTGCAAACTCTGCCGCTTGCCTTGACTACCCCGAAATGCATCTTGATATGGTGCGACCGGGCATCATCCTTTACGGGCTTTATCCGTCGGACGAAGTTAAAAACAAAATCAGACTGACACCCGTTATGACGGTCAAATCCGTTGTGGCACAGGTCAAAAACCTTGACGAAGAAACGCCCATCAGTTACGGTGGCACTGCCCTCACGGCTGAAAACGCAAGGGTTGCAACAATTCCAATCGGTTACGCAGACGGCTATTCACGCAGACTGAGCAACGTTGGCGAAATGCTGATAAACGGCAAACGTGCAAAAATTCTTGGCAGAGTGTGCATGGACCAGACGGTTGTTGACGTAAGCGGCATTGAGTCAGTAAACGTTGGCGACGAGGTCACAGTTTTTGGCAGAGCGCCTGCGATGACAACAACTGACGTTGCAAAGACGCTTGGCACAATCAACTACGAAATCGTCTGCGACGTCGGCAAACGCGTGCCGAGAATTTACGGATAATTCCCATCCGTTCATTTTATGACCGCAAGGAAATAAAAGTGAATAGAAACAAATATCCACCTGCATAGCGGGTGGTTTTATTTTTGGGCATATCTCCAATAATCCCATATTACAGAGGATGTTGACCCGATTATGTCTTTATATTGATAAAACTTGTTAATCAGCAGCATCTCTCCCCCAGTCTTTTGCTCCGCAAAATCCAGCCCCCTCGTCAGAGGGAGGCGAAGATTAGGTAAAAACTATTCTTCGTCCGTGTCATCCTGAGCGTAGGGCGTAGCCCGAAGTCGAACCCGCAGGGCAACGCCGTGGCGTTGGGATCCCGGACGAAAGGAACATTAAAAAGTATTCACCGAGATCCTGCTCGGCTATGCCTCGCCCTGCTTCGCAGTTCGACTCCGCTTCGCTCCGCTCAGGATGACACGGTGAATGTCAATGGTTATCGTAGGGAGCGACCTGTGTGTCGTTCTGTTTTATTACACAATATACAAACGAAAGACAATAAGCCTCCCTCTGACGAGGGAGGTGGCTGTGGCTATGCCACAGACAGAGGGAGAGAAAAAATAGTTTTTAATAGGAGAGTTTATGATATTATCGGAATAGAGCTCCCGAAAAGTATCACTTTTTGCGACGACGATGTCGCTCATGCCGCG
>JAZQTF010000077.1:0-2592 GCA_045630445.1 Acutalibacteraceae bacterium | reverse complement strand
CCGACAAATTGAAAACAACGTTTTCACTCTTTGTCGGCAAGATTGATATGTCATCCTGAGCGGAGTGCGACAGCACGAAGTCGAACCCGTCAGGGCGATGCGATAGCATCGGGATCTGATAATTGGATTTATGCCATTTTTACGCCCGAGATCCCAAACGGCATATTTGCCGTTTGATCCTCGTTACACTCGGATTTCGACTCCGCTCAGGATGACACGGGCGAAGAAAGGGGGTGCTCTGTTACCGCAAACTCCGCTTAATCGTTCCCTCTGTATCCCACCACCAACCATTTATCAGTTAACTTTTTGAGCCACGCGACTATCGCGTGGTTTTCGTTATACAACAAAAAGCACTCCGCTTTTGCGAAGTGCCTTCTGATCTAATTATATTTTATTTTGTGCCGAACAATCTGTCGCCCGCGTCACCAAGACCGGGGAGAATGTAGCCGTGCTCATTGAGTCCTCTGTCAAGAGTTGAAACGTAAACGCTCACGTCGGGATGAGCTTCCGCAACCTTTGTCAGTCCCTCAGGTGATGCGATGATTGCCATAAACTTGATGCGTTTGCATCCCTTGTCTTTGAGCAACTGAATTGCATCGCACGCGCTGCCGCCCGTTGCAAGCATCGGGTCAACAAGAAGAATCAACTTCTCCTCAATACCCTCGGGCAGTTTGCAATAATATGTTTCGGGCATAAGGGTTTCTTCATTTCTGTACATACCGATATGGCCGACTTTTGCAGACGGAAACAAAACGTGGATACCGTTTACCATGCCAAGTCCCGCGCGGAGAATCGGCACGATTACGATTGAATTGTCCGCAACAACTGTCTGTGTGCAGGTTTCAAGCGGAGTCTTAACCTCAACCTCGGTTGTTGTAACGCCATCTTTCAGGCTTTCATAAGTCATAAGAGTTGTGATTTCTTCAACCAACTCACGAAATTCTTTCATACTTGTTTTTTCATCACGCAAAATCGCAATCTTGTGACGGATAAGCGGATGGTCAAAAACAACTACGTTATCGTAATTCTTCATTTTTATTCAGCGTCCTTCTTAAATTTGTTCAGGAGAATGTTTACGATGATGCCAAGGATGAGTGCGCAAGCAATTGCAGTGATTGTAACCTTGCCGATTGCCATTGCCATACCGCCGACACCACAGATAAGGATAACGGAAACTGTGAAGAGATTTGCGTTGTCCTCAAGGTCAACTTGCTTAATCATCTTCAAACCGGAAACTGCGATGAAGCCGTAGAGAGTGATGCAAACGCCACCCATTACGCAACCGGGAATTGAATCAAGGAAAGCGACAAACGGGGAAACGAAAGAGATAAGCAACGCGATGATTGCAGTTGTTGTGATTGTTGCGACGGAAGCGTTTCTTGTAATAGCAACGCAACCAACGGATTCACCGTAAGTTGTGTTCGGGCAGCCGCCGAAAAATGCGCCTGCGATTGAGCCGATACCGTCACCGAGAAGTGTGCGGTGGAGGCCGGGATTTTCAAGAAGGTCCTCACCAACAATGCTGGAAAGATTCTTGTGGTCAGCAATATGCTCTGCAAACACAACGAATGCAACGGGAATGTATGCAACCGCAACTGTTACAAAGTAGTTAAGGTCAAAGTCCTTGATGCTCTTTGTTGCAGTAATGAATGCAAAATCAGGCATTGAAAGGAATGTGTTGACACCGACACCGCCATCAACAAGCGCCTTAAACGGAGCAAAGTCAATAACTTTAAGCGCATCGGAGCCTGTTGCATAACCAATGCCTGTGAATATCAGAGCAACAGCGTAACCTGCAAGCACGCCGATAATAAACGGAATGAGTTTTGTCATCTTCTTGCCATAAGTTGAGCAAAGGATAACAACAAGGAGAGTTACGATTGCACAAACGAAGGAAACCCAGATGTTGCCTGTCATAATGAATGCACCGTTGCCGTCCTGCGCACCGTAGGAGAATACGTCCTTGACAGCCGCGCCTGACAATGAAAGACCGATCAGAGCAACTGTCGGGCCAATAACTGCTGCGGGCATAAGCTTGTTGATCCACTTAACCCCGACAAGTTTGACAACGATTGAAATTACAACGTAAACAAGACCGGCAAGGACTGCACCGACAATGAGGCCGAGATAGCCAAGACTTGCGGATGCCGCACCTGCGAAAGCGGCTGACATTGAGCCGATGAATGCGAATGATGAGCCAAGGAATACGGGGCTACGGAATTTTGTGAAAAGCTGGTAAACGATTGTTCCCACACCTGCGCCGAAGAGAGCGGCAGAAGCGGACATACCGTTGCCGACAATTGCGGGTACAGCGATTGTAGCCGCCATAATTGCGAGTAACTGCTGAATAGCGAACACGATGAGACGACCAAACTTTGGTTTGTCTTTGATTCCGTAAACAAGATTGTTGTTCATTTCAATTCCTCCACTGTATTTTTTTGTTATTCTACCATATATGCTATATTAAGTCAATAAACGACACAAGTAAATCTTATCTTTTATCACAAGATAGCAGAAAAACAAACAGCCAACGGCCGCCCCGAAGATTCACAAGTAAACTTCCGTCAATAAAGTAGGGGCGGATACCATCCG
>JAZQTF010000076.1:0-1485 GCA_045630445.1 Acutalibacteraceae bacterium | reverse complement strand
TTCCCGTTATATGTGATATAATAGAAAAAAGGGGGAGATGGCTATGAAAGTAATTTTTCTTGACATTGACGGGGTGCTTAATTCTTATCAGTATGACAAGGGGCGCACGCAGGCTGACGGAAACATTGACCGCAGCAGAGTTGCGCTTATTAAGTCGCTTGTTGATAAAACCGGGGCAAAAATTGTGCTTTCAAGCACATGGCGTGAGTTGCTCGGCACTGATGAAGCAAGGCAACTTACGGATGTTTTCGGTGAGTTTTCGCTCACGATTTATGACAAAACTCCGCACGTCAATAACGACAGACAACAAGAAATTACACAATGGCTTTCAGAGCATCCCGAAACGACAAAATTCGTCATTTTTGATGACATAAAAATGGGGTGGGGAGGACTTGATGAAAGGGTTATCAAGACCGACTACCGCATAGGCAGAGGTGTAGGGGAGCGTCACATTGAGCGCGCGGTTGAGATGTTGAAAGATTAACCCCACAATGTTGAAAACTATGTTGAAGATGTTGATAAATCGGCAGTTTTACCGCTGAAAACAGTATTGAAAACTATGTTGAAATGTTGAAAGATTTGTTTTTTGGGAGTGTGAAAAAATGATTTATATAACGGGCGACACCCACGGTGAGCAGAGCCGTTTTCTGCACGGAAATATTGATGGTGAAATGAGTTTTACAAAGGACGATTTTCTGATTGTCTGCGGTGATTTCGGTTACGTTTTCAGGGCGGACAAAACGGAGGATGAGTTTCTTGATTCGCTCGCAAGCAGACCGTACACAATTCTTTTCTGTGACGGAAATCACGAGAATTTTGCAAGGCTGAATGAATATCCCGTTGAGGAGTGGTGCGGCGGAAAAGTGCATCGCATCCGCAAAAATATTCTCCATCTGATGCGCGGTCAGGTTTTCCTGATTGACGGCAGGAAAATCTTCACGATGGGCGGCGCGTACAGCATTGACAAATATATGCGCACCCGTGGCGTTTCGTGGTGGAGTGAGGAGATTCCTTCATCCGATGAATACCATCAGGCGTCACAGAATCTTGAACGATGCGGCAGAGAGGTTGATTACATCATCACCCACACCGCACCCACGGAAATCATACGCAGAATGGGTCACAATCCCGACAGGCACGATGCCGAATTGACGGGTTTTCTTGAATGGGTGATGTATGAGATAAAATTCAGAAAATGGTTTTTCGGCCACTGGCACGTTGACAAACAGATTGATGAGCGCTTCAGGGCGCTGTGGTTTGACGTTGAAAAGGTTTGATTAAACGGAATATTGGCGGTGATTATCGGCTGTTTGTATAGTTTTAATTTACCGAAACATTGAGTAACAACCTGTGTGTTGTTCCGTTTTTATTATGCAATTATAAAAATGAAAGACAATAAGCCTCCCTCTGACGAGGGAGGTGTTGAGCGTATGCGAAACGGAGGGAGAGAACGACAAACATAAATTTTGCTTTTGTTAAATTTTC
>JAZQTF010000075.1:0-1169 GCA_045630445.1 Acutalibacteraceae bacterium | reverse complement strand
ATTCAAACGCATAAGAAGAATCACTCATATTTGTAATGAATATGAGAATCATATGGATAACTTCGCACACAACTGCGATGCAAAGTCCATAGCCCCACGTGGGCTTTTTGTTGTCAAACATCAGTTTTCTCAGACCTGCTGCCATAAGACCTGCAAGGACTGTTGCGATACTGCACGCAAGTTGCGTATAAACACCTGCGCCCCAATACACTGAAAACCAGCGATAAAGTCCGCCTATAACGCCGGAGATGATACCAGCGGGTGCACCAAAAATGAGACCTGCTGAAAGCGGTGCGGCATCACGGACATTTACAACTGCACCAATCCAGTCAACACCATAACTTGACGCAAAAGCGGAAACACCGCCGAAAAGGACACCGATGACAATCTGCTTTTTCTTGTAAGACCAATTACCAAAAGCGGAATATTTATCGGCAAGATATACGCCAAGGACAAGGGCGCAGTTAAGTAATACAGGAATAAATAATCTCATCAGCGTACCCCCTTACGAAAACCAGCCAATCAACGACTGTACCAAAGACGAAATTATATCACCCACAACTCCGATTATGAGAAGCAGAACCATATAAAGAAACATACTGCCTTTGCTGACAGAGTTTCTGATAATGTTGTAATAAAAATTGAACTGACCCTGAAAGTTATACTCACGCGTCTGATGCCACTGATAAGTTATCACATCTTCGCAATTGTAGTCATCAGGAAGATACTTTTCATAAAGGTTTTCTTCCAGACGGCGTATGCGATAACAACCGTAATCATTGATTTCATAATTTTCATCAATTGAAATTGAAATAACTGCTTTTTTGAGTTTCTGACGATGGAATGCACCAATGCGTGTGATTTCTTCGGGCAGAAGCCGCGACTCATTGATACGGATTGAGTAGCCGTACTTTTCATAAACAACGGGAGTTGTGATAAGGTCACGCAATTTGCTCAGTGATTTTTTTACATTTACACGCGGACGGAAAATTTTATCCACAGATTTGTGCGGCATACGCCAGATAAAATACGCTTCATCATTATCAAGAAACGGATAAATTTTTTCAATGTCAACATCAATGAGTGTTCCTTCTGACAATGGTGACGCTTTATGTTCAACAGCGCTGATATGTACAATATCCACAGTTTTGCCATTATAGGCAACCTCT
>JAZQTF010000074.1:0-11441 GCA_045630445.1 Acutalibacteraceae bacterium | reverse complement strand
GGGAACATAAAAACTCAGATAACCATGCTGTACAATCTCACCTTCCGGCCCTATAGACCCTTTGCGGTGGAAACGTCCGTTTTCAAAAACATAGTTAAGAAGCACACATTCAAGATTATGACTATCAAGTTCTTTTGTGTCATACAATGCGCACTCTTCACCGCTGACAGGACAAATGCGGTCTGTGAGTTCAGGTTTGTTTCGCATTGCAAGGCAGGTTTTACCATCACTGTTGTCAGGATAAAACATACCAAAGTTTACAATAAGAGTGCCGATTTTGCATCCTTCAAAATCAAGCGCATTTGTGTCAAATATCTCACTGTCAATACGCACCATAACCGTTTCAACACGGTTATTGAGAATATTCTGAAAATCTGACTTTGTCATTTCACAGAATTCATCCTTGAAAATTTCTGCGTAAATAGACATATTTTTAAGCACATTCATAACATCATCAAGAGTTCTGCACGCCGGAAGATACTGTGAAATGTGCGAATTGCCAAGCAGGTTATTGCCGGGATTATCCAATGACATTACATCATCCGGATCCCACAAAATAATCGGCATATCAAGTCCTGTAAAATAACCGATTTCATAATTAACCCAATCTGAACTCAAAGAATTTTCTGTGACAATAACAATTCCTGCATAACAGTTAAGACACTGCTCAATGCGATCCTGAAAGTACTGTCCCCCATCAAGAAAATCACGGTCATAGATAGGGTTAAGATGTTCAGCTGTCATACGTTCAACAAGTGCAGAGAGCAGCTTTGAATCATACTCCTGATTTGAATGTGAAATAAAAATACCAAAGAGTCTTTTTTCCGCATCCGATGGCAAATGCGTTGATAAATTAAACTTTCCTTCCATATTGTATTATCCTTTCTTTATTGCGGATAAAGGAAATCTGCACGTGTTCCAATATCAAGCGACTTATCAAAAGTAAACTCTGCTGCACCAGGGAAATTGAGGCTGAAATACAAACGATTGCCTGAAATATGAGGATCTGTACCTTCCACAAAATTGGAATCAAAAAGAATTTTAAGAATATCTGCTGTTAACTTTCCGCGAGGTTTTAAGAATGGCTTGAAGTTAACTCCAAACAAACGATGAATGGGTATAATAAGTTCAAAACTATACTCTGCAAACAACTCATCACTCTCACGTTTGCGTGTATAGAGACGGTTGCAAGTAAAAGTTTCAGGATAATCAATCGGGTTAATTGCCATTTCTGCGCGGTAAGGCATAAGTTGTGCGTTTGTTGTGGTTTCACTTCCGAAAGAAAGAAGTTTGACAGCGCATTCAATTCCGTCACGCAAAACCGTTTCAAACGCTTCCTCGCTGATGTAGCCCTCACCGGTCTCTTCTGCGTATTCTTCCATCGCTTCTTCAAAATTATCCTTTGTGATTTCAAAACGGATAACCATTTTGCGATAATCAAGACGTTTACCTACGTATTCATTAAGTGAAGAATCTTTGAAAAATTCATTTTTTGAAAGTGTGCTGCGGAAGTTGTTTGAAAGTGTACGCAAAAGGTCAAGTTCATTTTTCAAAACATTGCAACGCCCAAGTGGTGATTGAGCAAACCCTTGCGGAGCACCATCGGGCGCATAAGGAACAATTATCTCACGATGAACGGCCTGCAAATGACCTGTCTGATACCAGATATGATTACGTAATGATCTGTTTTTTTCATCACTGAAGCGGTCAGTGAGAAGCAAAAGATAACATCCGCAAGTGTCCAGTATCTGATTCATCTCCGCAATGTATGAATTTTTGATAATACGATGAAATGATATTTCATTGCGCACGCAGTTGTAACCTGCTGTAATCAGCGTCATATACAGATTATCTGCAATGTCAGCATCTTCAGCAAAATATGTAAGCACTGTCGGACCACAATACTCATTGATATTAAAAGGCTCGTTTTGCAAAAGTTTCATAACCGATTCTCCATTCATTTTTACGATTGGATTTATTTATAAATATTTTATTACACCTTTCATTTCTTGTCAACAAAAAGTAACAGGATACACCCGATGATATTGACAGAAAATGTTAAAAGAATTATACTTTTGAATAGCAACCAAACAGTTGCTTATTATTATCAGAAAGATGGGTCAGAATGTACGGGCTTGGAACAATTATCAACGTTGCCGCTATCATTGTCGGTGGTGTTTTAGGTATGATATTCGGCAGATTTATTGGTGACAGACACCGTGATATGTTATGTAAAGCGTGCGGCCTTTCGGTTATATTCATCGGAGCTGCGGGTGCTTTCAAAGGAATGTTCACAGTTGTTGACGGTAAAATAGTTTATGGTGGAGATTTTCTTATTATAGGCTGCCTTGCACTTGGTGCACTGATTGGTGAAATAATAAATATTGAAGGCGGATTTGAAAGATTCGGCGCCTGGTTAAAAAGAAAAACAAACAGCATGGAAGACGGAAACTTCATTGAAGGATTTGTAAATGCATCGTTTACTGTTTGTATTGGTGCAATGGCAATCGTCGGTTCAATCAACGATGGTATTTACGGTGATTATACAATCCTTGTAACAAAATCAATTCTTGACTTCATCATTCTTATGGTTATGGCAGCGTCTCTTGGCAAAGGAACAATATTTTCCACAATCCCCGTTGCAATATTGCAAGGCGGCGTTACCGCGCTTTCATTACTTATAAAGCCTGTTATGACAGAAACTGCGCTTCTTTACCTCTCTGTTGTTGGTAACATTCTTATTTTCTGCGTTGGTATAAACCTTGTATTCGGTAAAAAGATCAAAGTTGCAAATCTTCTGCCTTCAATTGTTCTTGCAGTTGTCTGTGCATTTATCCCGATCAATTTCATATAAAATATTAAAAGCCACTTTCATCGGTGGCTTTTTGCTTATAAAAATATTTTTACAAAATTTTGACAAACTTCTATCTTTTTTGATTTATATGTGTTATAATTCATCGGAATAAAATTTTGGAGATGTGTTTATCATGAGAGAATTTTTGGGTTTTGGTGGGTACACACGTGAGCCGGAAGGATATTTATCCTGGCAACACCTCGTATTTGTAACGTCACTTATGATCATTATGGTTGTGTTGGCGTTCGTACTTGGTAAGAGACACAAGAACAGTCTTGATACAGAAAAAAAGACTCATCGTGTGTTGGCAATTTCAGCAATAGTAATTGACGTTACAGAACTTATTTATATGGTTGTTATCTGTTTGCGTGCAAAAGCACCGTTTGGCTGGCTTTACGATCTTCCGTTGTTTTTGTGCAGCATTCAGCTAATTTCAATTCCGTTGGCCGCTTTTTCAAAAGGAAGACTGAAAGATGCCGCAAAAGATTTTGTGTGTATTTTCGGTGTTCTTGGTGCAGTACTCGGTACTTATGCAGCGGGAAACAATTATGGTTGCTACCCTGTACTTGGTATTGAAAACGTTTCATCAGGTATTATCCACGCTATTGCAGGATTTGTTGCACTTTACATATTCATCAGTGGTACAGCAAGCATGAAGAAACGTAATATCTGGATTACTTTTACAGTATTGCTTGGTTTCTGCGTTGCAGCATATATTGCTAACATCATCCTTGGTTACAATTATATGTTTCTTATGCGTGGTGACGGCACACCGTATGACATTGTTTACAACTGGGTTGGCGGAAATCCCGTCCTGTACCCCATCAGTGTTGTTCTTTTGTTCCTTGTATATATTATTGCATTCTACGGTGTTTATTTCCTTATCAGAAAACGCAATAAAAAAGAAGAAGTAAAAGCTTAATTTATAATAATTAAATAGTGATTAACAGAGGGAAACGCTTTGCGCCTGTGGAGGGCTCAGCGCAAACAAAAAAATGACTTTGCAGGCAGTCGGTTTGCGTACGGTCCGGTACAAATCTATCGCACGCGATAGATTTTAATGATTTTCCCTCTGTTTTTTCTTTTGTGAGGTGATAGCAAAAATGATGAATGCGTTGTCTGACCACACCGTATGGAAAGAATATATAGAGCATAAAACTTCAAATATTTATTTAACTGAAAAAGAAAAAGAAAGACTCAATAATTTTTTTGAACAACGTGCTTATCTTAACACAGCAAAAAAAATTCAGGCTGGTGGTACGTTCAATCCACCGACTAAAAAAGAAATCAGCAAAATAAGCACAAGCAAAAAAAGAATTGTATATACTTATGCGGAAGATGAAAATATGGTGCTTAAGCTGCTCAATTATTTGTTGCAGAAAAAGTATGACCATATTTTTGCTTACAACCTCTATTCTTTTAGAAAGCAAAGAGGCGTGTACGATGCTGTAACAAGAATTGTAAGACATCGCAACATTGGATATATGTGGGGTTATAAAGTAGATATAAGCAATTATTTTAATTCCATACCGATTGAACGCATAATTGATATGTTAAGAAAAACAATCCTTGACGAGCCTGAGGTTTTACTTTTTCTTGAAACGATTTTAACTAATCCTGCTGTTAAATTTAACGGAGAATATATTGAAGAAAACAAGGGTATTATGGCCGGTACTGCAATATCAAATTTTCTTGCCAACCTCTATCTGTCACATATGGATCACTATTTTTATTCCAACAACATTCTGTATGCACGCTACTCAGATGATATAATAGTATTTGACACAACAGAAGAAAGGTTGAATGAAGATATAAAAATGATTCATCAATTTCTTTCGGAAGCAGGATTGAGTATAAATCCTGCAAAGGAAAATCGTTATGCACCGAATGATGAGTGGGTATTTCTTGGCATCAGTTATCGGACTGGAATCATTGATATTTCACCAATATCCGTTGATAAATTAAAAGCTAAAATGCGTCGAAAAACCAGAGCTTTAACACGGTGGGCAGCAAGAAAAAACGTTTCAAGGGAGAATGCTGCAAAAGCATTTATCAGAATTTTCAACAAGAAATTATTCGATAATACGGCCGAGCATGAATTAACTTGGGCAAGATGGTATTTCCCACTTATAAACACAACAAGATCATTAAAAATTATTGACGAATACAGCCAGAGTTGTATCCGCTATCTTGCCACCGGTAAGCATAACAAATCCGCTTATAATTTCAGATATAACGATATGAAAAGACTTGGATATATAACTCTTGTCAATCAATATTATAAACACAAAAACACAATTGAATAATTATTGATATTGAAACATCAAAAGTATTGTGATAATATTAAATCAACTTTTATAAGGGTGTGTATTTATGAGGAATTTAACAATCAAAAGAAACAAAAGTTTTGTCGGTTGTGCTAACAAACTTAAGGTTTACGTTGAGGACAGCATATCACCGGAAATTGAAATTTCAGGTGTCCCCTGCCGTAAACTTGGCACATTGAAAAATGGTCAGGAAGAAACTTTCCAGATCGACTATGCAGAGAGAAAAGTTTTTGTTATCGCTGACAAAATTTCAAAGAATTATTGCAATGATTATTATGTTGTACCCGAAGGATATGATGATGTGTATGTAACCGGTCAAAACAGATTGGATCCGGCCAAAGGTAATGCATTTCTTTTTGACGTCATATCAAACGAGAGTGTCATTGATGCACGTAAGAAGTCGCAAAAAAGAGGCATTATCATCATAATAATCGCGGCAATTATTGGTATATGTATTGGTCTTTTGCCATCAATTTTATCCAAAGAAAAAGTTGAACCAAAAACTTTTTCTTCAAACGGTTTGACAATAACTCTTACAACAGAGTTTGAAGAACAAAAAGCTGATGGTTTTGACGTATATTTTTCTTCAACTAAAATCGGAATCTTTGCTTTTAAGGAACTTTTTTATGAGTATGGTTATGATTACAGCGATCTTACTCTTGAAGAATACGCAGAACTTCTTTTGGAAGCAAACAATCTCAAATTGGTTTCATCTGTTGAAACAGTTGAAGGTCTTACATATTTTGAATATGATTATGAAGATGATTCAACCGGTATCACATACACATCATTCAGTGTTGTTTACAAAGGAAGCGATGAATTCTGGATGGTTGCTTTTGATACCACTCAGAAGAAAGCACAGGATTATCGTGCAGATATTATTGAAATGGCAAAATCAGTTCAGGTTGATTAAACAGGAGATTTATTATGGCTATTGAAAAAGTAAGAGAATATTTTATAAAATATGGTATAGAAAATAAGATTCAGGAGTTTGATGTTTCAAGTGCAACAGTTGAACTTGCTGCACAGGCGCTCAACTGCGAACCCTGTCGTATTGCAAAAAGCCTTTCGTTTTCTGTTTCAGGCAAACCTATACTGATAATCGCAGCAGGTGATGCCAAAATTGACAATCCAAAATATAAAGCACAGTTTACAGAAAAAGCGAAGATGCTCTCCCCTGCTGAAGTAGAAGAATTGATTGGTCACGCAGTCGGCGGTGTTTGTCCGTTTGGAATCAACGATGGTGTAACAGTTTATCTTGACTGTTCGCTTAAAAGATTCACAACAGTATTTCCGGCTTGTGGCAGTAGCAACAGTGCAATTGAACTTACAATTGAAGAACTTGAAAAATATTCATCATATACATCCTGGGTCGACGTTTGTAAAAACTGGGAATAGTATAAATTTTCACTATTTTGTAAATATTTTTTCATTTTATTACAAGAACGGATTGGCGATTTTTTCGTACAATCCGTTCTTTTTGTTGTACAAAAAACTAATTTATATATTATGTATTCACAAAATATGAAAAAATATAATAAACAACTTGATAAATTTGTAAAATAGGTGTAAAATTGTTGGGTAAACAATATGTAGTCTTTATACATAATAAATTCATGGCTACACAATTCAGGAGGTTTTGTTTATGAAATTCGTTAAGTTTTTATCCTTGGTACTTGTACTTGCTCTTTGCTTAACCGCTTTCGCAGGTTGCGGTAAGGTTAACCCCGCAGAGAACAATACAAAATTCGTAATCGGTATGTCCGGCCCCCTTACAGGTGGCGCTGCTATTTACGGCACTGCTGTTAAGAATGCAGCTCAGATGGCTGTTGACGAAATCAACGCTGCCGGCGGTCTCAATGGTGTAATGTTTGAACTCGTTGCTACTGACGATATGCATGACCCCACAAAAGTTTCCACAAACTACTCTTCTCTCTATGAGGGTGGTATGCAGGTTTCTCTCGGTACTGTAACAACCGGCCCCGGCCTTGAGTTCAAGAACTTGTCCGCTGATGACAACGTATTCTTCCTCACTCCCTCTGCTTCCGGTGATGAGATTCCTTCCAACCCCAACGGCTACCAGATGTGCTTCGCTGATGGTAACCAGGGTAAAGTTGCTGCAGATTTTGTAAACGCTAACTACAAAGGTCAGACAATCGGTGCATTCTACAAGTCTGACGAGGCTTACTCAAAGGGTATCTATGATCAGTTCAAGGCAAACCTTGACTCTTCCATAGTTGTTGTTGAAACAAGTTTCACAGATGCTAACGCAACAAACTTCTCAACTCAGATTGATACTTTGAAGAATTGCTCATTCATCTTTATGCCCACATACTATCAGCCGGCTTCCTTGTTCATGACACAGGCTAAGGACGTTATTGCTCCCAACGCTATTTACTACGGCTGTGACGGTTTTGACGGCATTGATAACATTGACGGTTTTGACATCACAACAATCCCGCAGGAAATCACAATGCTTTCACACTTCAACTCCAAGGCAACAAGCGGTGCTGCTAAAGAGTTCATTGACAAGTATGTTGCTAAGTATGGACAGGATACACTCAACCAGTTTGGTGCTTCCGCTTACGACTGCGTATACGCTATCTACGGTGCAATGAAGAAGGCAATTGACGAGGGTACAGAAATCCCCGTAACAATCAGTGCTTCCGACCTTTGCGATATCCTTAAGGCTCAGTTTGAGGGTGGTTACACTTACACAAACGGCGTTACAGGTGACAGCATCACTTGGGAAACCACAGGTTACGTAAACAAAGAAGCAATCAAGTACGTTATTAAAGAGGCTAACTAATCGCACTGTTTAATATCTTGTAAAGAGTTGCACATGTCGGCAAACTCCGGCATGTGCAATTTTAAATTTACGGAAAGACCTTTGCTCTCCTGCAAAGAGAGGTTAGATTTATGGAATTAGTTTTATCAATAATCATTAACAGCCTGAGCCTTGGCGGAATTTACGCTATGATTGCTCTTGGCTACACTATGGTGTACGGTATTGCTAAAATGCTCAACTTCGCTCACGGTGATATTATCATGGTCGGTGGTTACGTCATTTATAGTTTTATGGCGTTCAGTAATCCGATTGTGGCAATTATCGCCGCTATCGTTTTCTGTATGATTTTGGGTATTACTGTTGAAAAGGTAGCATATAAACCACTTCGCGGTGCGTCTCCCCTTGCGGTACTTATTACTGCAATCGGTGTAAGTTACCTTCTTCAGAGCCTTGCACAGATCATTTTTGGTTCAGCAAACAAAATGGTAACCGTTTATGATTTCGGTTCTATCACATTGATGGGAGTAAACCTCAAAGTTTCATCACTCGTTACACTCGGAATGACAATTATCGTTATGGTTGCCCTTACACTTTTTGTTAAATACACAGCAACAGGCAGAGCGATGATTGCAGTTTCAGAGGACAGAGGTGCGGCTCAGCTTATGGGCATCAACATCAACAGCATCATCACAATCACTTTTGCTATTGGTTCTGCTCTTACTGCATTGGCTGGGCTGTTCTATCTGCTGGAAGCGCCGAGTGTTTCAAGCACATTGGGTGCAATGCCCGGTATCAAAGCGTTTACTGCTGCAGTTATCGGTGGTATCGGCTCAATTCCCGGCGCAATGTTGGGTGGACTTTTGTTGGGAATAGTAGAAACCTTGTCTTACAAGATTACTGCTATTGCTCCTTACACAGAGGCTATTGAGTTCTCTATTCTTATCATTATTCTGCTTGTCAGACCCACCGGATTCCTTGGAAAGAAAAGGAGGGAAAAGGTGTGAGTATAGGAAAATTCAAACTTAAACATCACGTTAATTATATGATTGTAGCGATGATTACACTTGTCTTTGGTATCTTCTCACTTACAGGCGGACACCTTGACAGTTCTTTACTTTTCTTGTTTGAGAAAATTGCAATCAGTATAATTCTGGCGGTATCCTTATCTCTTGTTGTTGGTTTTCTTGGCGAGTTGTCACTCGGTCATGCGGGATTTATGTGCGTTGGTGCATATATAAGCGGTAAAGTTGCTTCTATCCTTTCTGCATCACTTGGAAATGGTATTCTTACCTTTATCATTTCCCTTGTTGTTGGTGCTTGTGTAGCAGCAATTTGCGGTGCTATCATTGGTATCCCCGCCCTCAGACTTCGTGGTGACTACCTTGCTATTGTAACTCTTGCATTCGGCGAGATTGTAAAATCTATCTTCCAGAATACTTCAAGTGAAAGTTTCGGTGGTGCTATCGGTTTAAGCACTCCCCGCTATGATAAAAAATATCTGTTTATTTTTGCTTTCATTATTGTTATCATAACTTTGGTTGTAGTCCAGAATTTCATTCGTTCAAAGCACGGCAGAGCGGTTACCGCAATCCGTGACAATGAAATCGCTGCAAAAGCAACCGGTATAAACATTACAAAATACAAACTTGTAGCGTTTATTCTGTCCGCTGCTTTTGCAGGTATCGCAGGCGTATTGTACAGTTACAGTAACTACGTTGTTCAGAGTGCTAAATTCGGTTACAACTACTCTATCGAAATTCTTGTTATGGTTGTTTTGGGTGGTATGGGCAGCATCAACGGCTCAATTATTGCTGCAACACTTATTACTTTCCTTAACACAAAACTTGCTACAATCCTTACAGGTGACCTTGCTGTATTGCAAAATCTTTTGTATGCAATTATTCTTATCATCATTGTTGTTTATAACAACGCTCCTGCTCTAAAGAATTTCCGTGACAAACACAACTTGTCACTTGCAATCAAAAAATTGTTCAAGTCAAAGTCAGACCCGTCCGAAATTAAGGATGATACAGCAAAATGGGACGTTGTACCCACGAAAATTGAAATGAACGAAATTCTTTCAATAGATATCAAAGCACCCGAAATAAAGGATTATTCCCAGAATGGAGGTAATCAGTGATGGCAGAATATGTTCTTGAAACCAAAGATCTGGGCATCTCCTTCGGTGGATTGAAAGCCGCGCAAAACGTAAATCTCCGCATTTCAAAAAATCAGATTTACGGACTCATCGGCCCCAATGGCGCGGGTAAAACAACTATCTTCAATTTGCTCACAGGTGTTTATAAACCTACAGCCGGCACTTTCTACCTCAACGGTGAGGAATTAAACGGATTATCACAGGAAAAGATCAATCACAAAGGAATT
Organism: Acutalibacteraceae bacterium; assembly: GCA_045630445.1. Lineage (GTDB taxonomy): Bacteria > Bacillota > Clostridia > Oscillospirales > Acutalibacteraceae > RGIG7273. The sequence goes on along the minus strand of JAZQTF010000074.1, from coordinate 1,087 downwards.
GCACGTACATTCCTGAACATCCGTCTGTTCAACAATATGACAGTTGTTCGTAACGTTATGGTTGGTCTTCATAATCATCCTGATTTCAAATGCAGCATCTGGGAATCTCTTTTCCGACTCCCCCGTCATTTCCGTTCAGAAAAGCAAATGAGGGAAAGAGCAAAGGAAATTCTCCGCATATTTGACCTTGAGGATGAACGTAACAATCTTGCTTGCAATTTGCCTTATGGTAAACAGCGTAAGTTGGAAATTGCAAGAGCACTTGCAACAGAGCCGAAGTTGTTGCTCCTTGATGAGCCTGCAGCGGGTATGAATCCGCATGAGACGGAAGACCTTGTTAAAACAATTAAATTCATCCGTGATGAGTTTGATATCACAATCCTGCTTATCGAACATGATATGAAATTCGTATCGGGTTTGTGCGATGAAGTAACGGTACTTAACTTTGGCACAGTGTTGGCAGAGGGCGAAACAAAAGAAACCCTCCGTCATCCCGAAGTTGTCCGCGCATATATTGGAGGTTAGATTATGGCATTGTTAGAAGTAAAAAACCTCGAAGTATATTACGGAGTAATTTGTGCGCTCAAAGGCATCAATTTTGAAGTTAATGAAGGTGAAATTGTAACTCTCATTGGCGCAAACGGTGCCGGTAAAACAACAACTATGCAGAGTGTAGTCGGACTTATCAACAAACGCAGTGGCTCAGTTACATTTGATGGACACGATATCACAAAAACACCTTGTCATAAAATTGTACAACTTGGCATGACTCAGGTCCCCGAAGGAAGAAGAATTTTCCAGGAACTTACAGTGTACGAAAATCTTATGATGGGTGCTTATGCAATAAAAGATAAGTCCGCATTCAAATCCGATCTTGAAGCAATCTACACACGTTTTCCAAGACTTGCTGAACGTCGCAACCAGATTGCCGGAACTTTGTCAGGCGGTGAGCAGCAAATGCTTGCTATGGGACGTGCTATCATGAGCCATCCCAAATTACTTATGCTTGACGAACCTTCAATGGGACTTTCTCCCCTGCTTGTTGATCAGGTGTTTTCCATCATTAAAGACATCAATAAGGACGGCA
>JAZQTF010000073.1:0-3474 GCA_045630445.1 Acutalibacteraceae bacterium | reverse complement strand
CATTGACAAACTCAATCAAAAAATACTACTCCCTTTCAAAAATCAAATATTAGTATTTCATAGGATTAGAGTTCAGGTACTTTCTTACCATCAATGCTACTTTAAACACAATTGCATCGTCAAACTCTCTCAGGTCAAGACCTGTGATCTTCTTGATTTTTTCAAGACGATAAACGAGAGTGTTACGGTGAACAAAAAGTTTTCTTGCTGTTTCTGAAACGTTGAGATTATTCTCAAAGAACTTTCTGATTGTGAATATTGTTTCCTGGTCAAGGCTGTCAACTGAACCCGCTTTGAATACGTCTCTCATAAACATCTCACAAAGGGTAATCGGCAACTGATAGATAAGACGCGCGATACCAAGATGTTCATAAGCCATAATGCTCTTTTCCTGGTCAAAAACCTTACCTACTTCAAGAGCAATCTGTGACTCCTTGAAAGAACGGGCAAGATCCCTGATGCCTGTTACCATTGTACCGATACCAACAAGGGTATCAATGCCGTACTCTTTACCTGCAAGTGTTTCGGAAATTGTCTTTGCAAGATCCTCAATTACAGCGGTGCCTGCGCTTGAACCGACTTCCTTAACGATTGCGATATCGGTTTCATTGATTGCGATTACGAAGTCCTTGTTTCTGTCAGGGAACAAGTGCTGAATAATATCAAACGCAGAAACTTCTGTTTCTGTGAGAAGTCTTACAAGCAGAACAACTCTGTTTACATCGTTACCAAGACGCAACTCCCTTGCTCTGATATGAATATCACTGGGCAATACGTTTTCAAGAATGATGTTCTTGACAAAATTACCTCTGTCAAACTTTTCATCGTGGTACTGTTTGATGTTGCTCAGGCAGATTGAAACAATGTCAGCAAACTTTGCAGCAACGGCATCTGTTCCCTCAATGAAAACCGCATAAGCACTTGTCTGCGGAGTTACGAAAGATTTGAATGTGTATTTGCCGATTACTACTGCCTGATCATTTTTGAATGCACTCATTGCGGAGGAATCAACAACCTCACCAATCTTCATCGGATTGCTGCACACAAGAACAAGACCTGTGTCATCGATAACGCCGATTGTGGTGTTGATGCTGTCCTTCACCTGCTGAATTACTCCCTGAAATAACCTGTTTGACATAATACATTGCCTCCCCTTACAAAACGTTTGTCCTTGTCGGACATCAAATTGCATAAAGATATTGCAACAATTATACATTATTGTTATGGGTTTTTCAAGTTTTTTTGTTAAATCTTTTAAAAAAATCTTAATTTTTTATTCATTTTGCACTAAAAAAATCCCCGCCAACTTTACAGCAAGCAGGGGTTTTTGTTGATACATTAACATCTTTATACAATTTTACCATATTTTATTAACTTGTGACACTTTCAGGAGAAGAAAACAAGTTTTCGGGAGGAGTAAAACAATGCATAAATCCATCAAGTTCCACGTTGCATATATCTCCGCCGACAACCCTGCCCTCATAGATAAGAAGGTTTGCATAAATCAGGTCCGTCCCCTCATATCCGGGATAATTCACAACCTGATAAGTCCAGCGTTTCAGACGCTTTCCGCAATATTTTTTCAGGTCAAAACCATCTTCCGCCTGAATCTTGTTATAATTTTCATAAACTGCGGAAAACTCATAAGGCACAATGATTTCAACAACCTCCACAGGTTCTTCATTCACCTGCCATCCGTACTGTGCAAGGAAATTTATCCGCTCCTGCGGATTGGCTGCGATATATTTTTTATCCATATCAGCAGACGCTTCCCTTGCAACAACGGGACTGAAAACAACCATACAAAGCGACAGTGCAAGCAAAGCCGCCGCTGCAATCAATTTCTTTTTACTTGTTTTTATCGAAACTATAAACATATCCCACACCCCTTGTTGAAAGATATATGCCATACCCTCACGATATATCACATGGATCCCATAATTTTTAAGTTGACCTGCCTGTGTTTTTAGTGTACAATAAATCTATAACTACAATATTTACTATGAAAGGCGATGATGGCGGACATGATCAATGAAATTTTACAACACAACAAGGAATTCCTTGCAAGTAAAGGGTACCTTAAATTTTGCACAGACAAATACCCGAACAAAAAAATTGCAATACTTTCCTGTATGGACACACGACTCACCTATCTTTTGCCCGCTGCTCTCGGCTTTAAGAATGGCGACGTTAAAATTATCAAAAACGCGGGTGCGCAGATTACAAGTGACTTCGGAAGTACGATGAAGAGCATCGTTGTTGCAATATACGAACTTGGCGTTGAGGAAATTTTTGTCATCGGTCACGACGACTGTGGCATTCAGTTGCTTGAAGGCGAAGAAATGGTCCAGAAAATGATTGACCGTGGCATTGACAAAGACCTTATTGAACAGATTTCAAAAGAAGAATGCGACCTTGTTCACTGGTTGTCAGGCTTCCACGATATTGACAGGTCGGTAAACTCAACCGTAAGGCACATCCGCTCGCACAGACTTGTGCCGCCCGATGTGAATATCATCGGTCTTATTATTGACCCTGTGACAGGCGAACTTCGTTTCACAAAAGAAGACGCATAAAAAAGACCCATCGGTTTTGTACCGATGGGATTTTTATTTTCTTCTATTTCTTGTTTCTCTTTCTCTGAATCAATTCCCTGACAAGAACAAAAAGATACATTCCGACTCCGATAAACGCAGCGGCGACAAGCAAAACAATCTTCAAAACGCTGAATTCTTTAAGGCTCATTGCGATAACAAGAAGTATTGCCGCAACTATAATAGGAACAACTTCTATTGCTTTTTCTTTTGGACTTCTTTCATCCTGATTAAAATTTCTCTTATTCATTAAAAATTTCCTCCATTTTTTTGAAATTTAGTGTTGCAATCTTGAAATTAATGTGTTAGAATATACGGCAGTGTGGATATCCGGGTATGGCGCAGCTGGTAGCGCGCTTGACTGGGGGTCAAGAGGCCGTGGGTTCAAGTCCCGCTACTCGGACCACGTGAAACCGACAATTTTCTTTTGAAGATTGTCGGTTTTTTATTTTGTTTTTTCTAAACGTTAATCACGTTTGCGCCCGCAAAACATCCTTTTTCAGCATCGCGACAGGTAAAGAAAAGCACCTGCGTTTTTGCCGCAAAATCGGACGATATGTAATCGGCCGCGCGTTTCATACGTGACGAATCAAAATTGATTAACGCATCATCCATACAAATCACGGGGCAGTTCCCGTCAGCAAAAATCAGTTTTATCATTGCAAGACGCAAGGAAAGATAAATCTGGTCAACTGTGCCCGCACTCATAAATCCATCCTCCCTTGCAGCACCGCTTGAATCAACAACTACGGTTTCAAGTTTGCTGTTGAGGGAGATTTTATTATATTTGCCATCAGTAATGTCTGAAAGTATTTCTGACATCAACCGGCTCACTTCGGGCGCAAACTGTCTTTGCATTGCAGACTGTGCATTATCAAGC
>JAZQTF010000072.1:0-2024 GCA_045630445.1 Acutalibacteraceae bacterium | reverse complement strand
TTCAAGGTTCTTATCAAGGAACTTCAGTCCCTCGGTCTTGATGTTCGTGTGCTTGATAAGGATGACAATGAAGTTGATCTCAAGCTGTCCTTTGACAATGATGATATTGGTTTGCCGATTGCTGATGAAAGCGCATTTACTCAGGTTAACGATGCTGCTGATTCCGCAGGTTACAGTTTTGAGGGTGAGGACATTTATGAAGTGTCCGAAGAAGAAACTGGCGATTTCGGTGATTTTGATGATGATTTCGGAACAGACGAATTCTAAAACCAGAAACCTATATTAGCATTGTTTAATTTTGAAAAGGGGTAATTGTCAGTGGAAAATACAACATTTGAATCCATACAGATAGGCCTTGCTTCCCCGGAAAAGATCAGAAATGAATGGTCAAGCGGTGAGGTAAACAAGCCTGAAACGATAAATTACAGAACTTTGAAGCCTGAGCGCGACGGTCTTTTCTGCGAAAGAATCTTTGGCCCGCAGAAAGACTGGGAGTGCCACTGTGGTAAATACAAGCGTATCCGCTTCAAGGGCAAGGTTTGTGAGCGCTGCGGCGTAGAAATCACAAAGGCAAAAGTTCGTCGTGAGAGAATGGGTCATATTGAACTTGCTTCACCCGTATCTCACATCTGGTACTTCAAGGGAATTCCGTCAAGAATGGGGCTCATTCTTGACATTTCTCCCAGAATCCTTGAAAAAATATTGTACTTTGCTCTTTACGTTGTAACAGACGTTAAGGAAAACAGCAGAGCGGCAAGCGTACTCAAACCGTTGCAGACATTGTCTGAGAGTGAGTACCGTGCTTTCAAGGAAAGATATGAGGAAGAGTTTGAAGCAGGAATGGGCGCAGAGGCTATTAAAGAGCTTCTCCAGAAAATTGATGTAGAAACTCTTGCTTATGAACTCAAAGAGGAACTCAAAGACGCAACAGGTCAGAAGAGAAGCCGCCTTCTCAAGAGACTTGAGGTTGTTGAGGCTTTCCGCGTTTCAGGCAACAAGCCTGAGTGGATGGTTCTTGACGTTCTTCCGGTTATTCCGCCTGATTTGCGTCCGATGGTACAACTTGATGGTGGCCGTTTTGCAACAAGCGACCTTAACGATTTGTACCGCAGAGTTATCAACAGAAACAACAGACTCAAGCGCCTTCTTGAACTTGGCGCTCCTGAGATTATTATCAGAAACGAAAAGAGAATGCTTCAGGAAGCAGTTGACGCCCTGATTGACAACGGCCGCAGAGGTCGCCCTGTTACAGGTCCGAACAACCGCTCGCTCAAGTCATTGTCCGATATGCTTAAAGGTAAGCAGGGACGTTTCCGTCAGAACCTTCTCGGTAAGCGTGTTGACTACTCCGGCCGTTCCGTTATCGTTGTTGGTCCGGAACTCAAACTTTATCAGTGTGGTCTTCCGAAGGAAATGGCTCTTGAGTTGTTCAAACCCTTCATTATGAAGCGTCTTGTTGAAACCGGTGTTGCCGGCAACATCAAGACTGCCCGTAAGATGGTTGAACGTGCACGTCCGGAAGTATGGGACGCTCTTGAGATTGTAATCAAGGACAGCCCCGTAATGCTCAACCGTGCGCCTACACTTCACAGACTTGGTATTCAGGCGTTTGAGCCCGTGCTTGTTGAAGGCCGTGCTATCAAACTCCACCCGCTCGTATGTACAGCGTTCAACGCTGACTTCGACGGTGACCAGATGGCTGTTCACGTACCGCTTTCCGCAGAGGCTCAGGCTGAGGCAAGATTCCTTATGCTTGCTGCAAACAACCTCCTCAAACCCTCCGATGGTAAACCTGTAGTTGTTCCGACTCAGGACATGGTTCTTGGTTCTTATTACCTCACTATGACTAAGGAAGGCGAAGTTGGTGAAGGCAAAGCGTTCAAGAGCGTTGACGAAGCAATTATGGCTTATGAAGAAGGCGTAATCGGCTTGCACGCAAGAATCAAAATCCGTATGGAAAAGGAAGTTGACGGAGAGAAACGCTCCAAGATTATTGAAACCACAATCGGTAAGGTAATCTTCAA
>JAZQTF010000071.1:0-6355 GCA_045630445.1 Acutalibacteraceae bacterium | reverse complement strand
GTGAACAACACGGTGACCTACTGCAGAGATTTCTTCCATAGAAGCGATAACTGCGCAGTCGCCAGTTGTAAGAGCAGCCTTAACCTCGTTGAATGCAACTGTGTGGTTGGGCATATCAACTGTCTTTTCAAAACTTCTGCCGTCAGCAGTCTTGCCTTTGATTACGCCGTCAATACCGATACGCTCACAGTTTCCCTTTGCAAGTACGCTCTCATTTGTCATATCAATAAGCTGATACTTCAAAGATGAACTTCCTGCGTTAACTACAAGAATTTTCATTTCAATTTCCTCCAATTTGAGTTTTATTTTTTCCGTGTAATTCATTACACCATACGAAATATATGATATTACAATTTCTGTTATTTTTCAAGTCATTTTTTAATTTTTTTCATTAAGTTAAAATAATCCGTTTTCTTGCATAAATACCTGTGCTTTTTCGGTGAATAATATAGTTACTTAATAAAAATCAGGAGGGATATCTGTGAATAAAAAGTCAGCAAATCTTGCAAAAGGAATCGGAATCGGCGTAACTGTCGGCGCGGTTATGGGTATTGCAGGAAGCAGAATGATGTCTTCAAACAAGAAGCTCAAAAAGACCGCTTCAAAGGCTCTGAAGTCCGTTAATAATGTTGTATCCAATATGCAGAATATGCTCACAAAATAACAATAAAAAACGGCTTGATGAAAACCATCAAGCCGTTGAAATTTTACAGGGAATTATTTGTTGTCAATCTTTGCCATATGTTCAATCATGCGGAGAGTCTGCACGCTGTAACCCCACTCGTTATCATACCAAGCAACGAGTTTTACGAAATTCGGGTTGAGCATAATGCCGGCGTCAGCATCGAAGATTGAACCTCTGGGATCGCTTGTGAAATCAGAAGAAACAACGAGTTCATCTGTGTAACCAAGAACGTCCTTCATTTCGTTCTCGCTTGCAGCCTTAACTGCTGCGCAGATTTCTTCGTATGTTGTTTCCTTTGCAAGTCTTACTGTGAGGTCAACAACAGAAACGTCAAGAGTCGGAACACGGAAAGACATACCTGTGAGTTTGCCTGCAAGTTCCGGAATAACAAGTGCGCAAGCCTTTGCAGCGCCTGTTGTTGCGGGAATGATGTTACCTGTTGCTGCTCTGCCGCTTCTCCAGTCCTTCTTTGCATGGGAGTCAACAACCTTCTGGCTTGCTGTTGCAGAGTGGATTGTTGTCATAAGACCCTCTACGATGCCGAATTTGTCATTGATAACCTTTGCCAAAGGAGCAAGGCAGTTTGTTGTGCAGGAAGCGTTTGAAACAACGTTCATATCGCTTGTGTATTTCTCGTGGTTTACGCCATATACGAAAGTGGGAGTTTCCTTATCCTTTGCGGGTGCGGTGATGATAACTTTCTTTGCACCGCTTCTGATGTGAGCCATAGCCTTCTCAGTTGTTGTGAAAACGCCTGTTGACTCAACAACGTAATCAACGCCTGCTGCAGCCCAGTCAAGTTTTTCGGGGTCTCTTTCATCAAGGATGATGATCTGCTTACCATTTACGAAGAACTTGTCTCCGTCAACTTTAACCTCGCCGTCAAATCTGCCGTGGATTGTGTCATACTTGATGATGTATTCAAGATAATCAAGCGCAATTCCGGGGCTGTTGATAGCGACTATATCAAACTTTTCAGGCTCTTTGAGTGCTGCCTGAAAAACCAATCCGCCAATTCTTCCGAAGCCGTTGATACCAATTTTAATTCCCATAACGAATACCTCCAAATAATTTAAACTTTCGCAGTCATTACAAGTGTACAACTTTTTTGAAAATTATGCAAGTAGTTTTACAACTAATGTCGATTTTTATACTATTTACACAAAATCGGGTAAACAGACTATACTTTATTGACAGTAAACAATAAAAAACAACACTTTTTTCACCAGTAATAGAATCGCAAAAATCGGAGATTTCAGTATGAAAAACGCAGACTTCCGTCACTTTCTGGAAAAAGAAATTTCAAGACAACTCAGCAGCGGAAACCCGCTGTCACAGACACAGAGTGATATGTTTCTAAATCATCTTCTGAAACTGCACCAATCAAACGTTTCAATGGTGCTTTCACAGTATGGAATTCACACCGCAACCTGTGGCGACCTGAGCCAATTTGTGTGCGGATTTTGTGATTATGTGTTTCCTGTTGTCAACTTTTACGGAAAGTCAATCGCGAACAAAACTGTCCTTGGCACAAGAACAACTGTTGTTTTCTCTCCCCGCCTTGTCGAAATTGCACTTGGCAGTATGTTGCACATTTGTCTGTGCGATTGTGAGAAAATAACGCTCAATGTCAGAGCAACCGCAAGACATATTATTGTTACCGTTTGTGCATCTGATTTTGCACGGATAAACAATGAAATCAGGTGCATCGGAAAAGTTGCCGGATTGCATAGCGGACGTTTTATTTATGAGTTTTCTGAGAATCAGCATACATTCCATCTTCTTCTGCCGTTGTTTCCGCATTTTCAACCGCTGAAATTTATCCCCTGCTCACCTGAACTGTGCCGTATTTGTCGGATTTGGAATTTTAATGGTTGAATTTTGTATCCGGATATGGTACAATTTCCTTTAATATTGAGGTGAAAATTATGCAGCCAAACGAACACGTTTTCCACGGAAAAAGAGATATAAATTACCTTTTTGAAAAGGGCGCAAAATCAAGCCCCTTTCTTTTGGTTGCCTTTCAGGCGGTCCCGACAGTTAAAAATGGTAAACCCAACAAATCATATAACTACACAAAGTTTTTGAAAGACATCAATGTAAACCGTCTTTTTATCGAGGACACTTGTGGCGAATTCGGATGCTACTATCTCTGCAATAATATGAACTTTGAGGTTGAAGAAACCGTTATTGCATTGATTGAAAGCATTATGAAAAAATATAAAATCAAGCCAGAAAACGTAATCACATTCGGTTCGTCAAAGGGTGGCTCTGCGGCACTTTATTATGGCCTGAAATACAAATTCGGTCACATTATCAGTGGCGCGCCGCAAACAAAAATTGCAACTTATTTAAGTTCCGTCCGTCCCAATATGCTCCAGTATATTGCGGGTCAGGACCTTGCGGAAGAAAACCTTAAAAAGATTGACACAATCTTGCTCGCTCAGGTTAAAGCAAGCAACAACAAAACAAACATCAACCTGCTCACATCTGAAAAGGACGGACAGTACAAGACTCATATTGTTCCGCTTGTCAAGAAAATCAAAGCGGCAAAATTCAATGCAAACATTGTTTTTGAACCCGGAATTGAGAAGCATCGTGATATTGCAACATACTTCCCGAATTTTCTTATCAGCAACATCAAACGCATCATCAGCGAAACCTACGGGCTTGAAATGCCGCAGTACACACACGATTCAAACTCATTCAAACTCATTGAAGCACCGCACAGCAATGACCGCATAACAACTCTTATTGAAATTATCAATACCAAGGGCGACATCATTGAGAAGATGAATCTTACAAGCGGTGACTACTTTGAATTCAAGACAGATGAACTTGCTCCATACAGCGCGGTTTACACAATCTGTTTTGATGATGAGCCTGTTTACAGTGTGACTTTGTGCGACTCAATGTTTGACCAGGGACATTTCAGATACGACGGATATTCAATGCGTTTCAATGGCGAGACAAATATGCTTGAATTCAGGATTGACATTGAACAGACACATCCGATTGCTTTTGCATTCACATTGCTCAAAGGAAAGGACGTAGTTGTGCCCACTTTCCACTGTGTTGAGCCTAATTACAATTTCCCGATTGAAGAATCAGGCACTTATCTTGTGCGTTTTGCAATCAAAGTCAAGGGCGAGGGAATCATCAGAAAGAATAGCGAGCGTTTCCCGATTGCCGTTGACTAATACATATTCGGAAAGAGTTTGTAAATTATGAGAAGAGTTATCACATACGGCACGTTTGACCTGCTTCATTATGGTCACATCAACCTTTTGAGACGTGCAAAGGAATACGGCGATTATCTCATCGTTGCACTTTCAACTGATGAATTTAACAACAACAAAAACAAACAGTGTTATTTCTCCTATGAAAAGCGCAAGCAATTGCTTGAAGCAATCCGCTACGTTGACCTTGTAATTCCCGAAGAAACATGGGAACAAAAGGTTTCAGACATCAAGGAATTCCGCGTTGATACATTTGTTATGGGTAACGACTGGGAAGGAAAGTTTGATTTCCTCAAAGACCATTGTGAAGTGGTCTATCTCCCCCGCACACCCGAAATTTCAACATCACAGATCAAAAAGGATCTGTTTGGAGATAACAAATAAAATGAATTTACCAAAAAGAATACCTAATCGTTTGAATAAATTTGATTACAGCAGTTGTGGTGCTTATTTCATAACAATATGCACACAAAACAGAAGAAATCTGTTATGGAAGAATGTAGGGGCGGCCATCGGCCGTCCGCAAGACATTGAGCTATCTTATTATGGTATTGTGACAAATGAGGCCATCAGCAATATACCTTCCGTTTATCCCATGGTGTCGGTTGACAAATATGTAATTATGCCAAACCACATACACTTATTGCTGCAAATCAACAGTGATATAAACGGACGGCCAGTGGCCGCCCCTACAATATCAAATATAGTCAATCACACAAAGGGATATATTACCAGGACAATTGGTTTACCCATATGGCAAAAATTATTTTATGATCACATAATACGAAACGAAAATGATTATAATGAAGTCTGGCAATATATTGAAAACAATCCTTTAAAGTGGTATGAAGATTCACTGTTTTCAAATGATAATATTTCACTTACATAAAAACCCATTCTTATCAAAGAATGGGTTTTTATTTTTATCCATAGTTTTAATATATAAAAAACTCAAGGGCACCTTGCGTTTGCAAGATGCCCTTAATTTAACTAATTATTATTACTGATCAAGCAGAGTAAAAATTACTCGTTGATAGCGATAACAACGCCAGAACCTACTGTTCTGCCACCCTCACGGATAGCGAAACGGAGACCCTCTTCGATAGCGATAGGAGTGATGAGCTCTACGTCCATCTCTACGTTATCGCCAGGCATACACATTTCTGTGCCTGCCGGGAGGCTGATTACGCCTGTAACGTCAGTTGTTCTGAAGTAGAACTGGGGACGGTAGTTGTTGAAGAACGGAGTATGTCTGCCGCCTTCATCCTTGCTCAATACGTAAACCTGACCACGGAACTTTGTGTGGGGGTTGATAGAGCCCGGCTTTGCAAGAACCTGACCACGCTCGATTTCACTTCTCTGAACACCTCTGAGGAGTGCACCGATGTTGTCGCCTGCCTCAGCGTAATCAAGAAGCTTTCTGAACATTTCGATACCTGTACATACAGTCTTTCTTCTCTCGTCGCTAAGACCAACGATTTCGATTTCTTCACCAGTCTTGAGCTGACCTCTTTCAACTCTACCTGTAGCAACTGTACCACGACCTGTGATTGTGAATACGTCCTCTACGGGCATGATGAAGGGAAGGTCTGCCTTACGGTCCGGAGTCGGAATGTAAGTGTCAACAGCTTCCATGAGCTTTACGATCGGAGCGTAAGCGGGATCGTTCTGGTCAGAAGAACCACACTCAAGAGCCATGAGAGCAGAACCCTGGATAACCGGGATGTCATCGCCGGGGAACTCGTAGCTGGAAAGTGTCTCTCTGATTTCCATCTCAACGAGCTCGAGAAGCTCGGGATCGTCAACCTGGTCACACTTGTTCATGAATACTACGATGTACGGTACGCCTACCTGACGAGCGAGGAGGATGTGCTCCTTTGTCTGAGCCATCGGGCCGTCTGTAGCAGCGATAACGAGGATAGCACCGTCCATCTGAGCAGCACCAGTGATCATGTTCTTGATGTAGTCAGCATGGCCCGGGCAGTCAACGTGAGCGTAGTGACGTGTGTCTGTCTCGTACTCAACGTGTGATGTGTTGATTGTGATACCACGCTCTCTCTCTTCCGGAGCCTTATCGATGTTAGCGTAGTCGATGAATGCTGCGCCACCCTTCATAGCGAGTGTCTTTGTGATAGCAGCTGTCAATGTTGTCTTACCGTGGTCAACGTGGCCGATTGTACCAATGTTAACGTGCGGCTTACTTCTTTCGAATCTTTCCTTTGCCATTTGGAATTTCCTCCCTTTGGTTAATTAATAATTAAAATATTCAATGCATACTGCATAAATCCATTGTACCAATTTTAGAAACAAAATTCAAGTACTTTTTTTAAGAACTTAGTCCTTGCTTCTTGCGCTGATGATTTCGTCAGAAACTGACTTCGGTACTGCAGCGTAGTGGCTCGGCTCCATTGCATACTGACCACGGCCCTGT
>JAZQTF010000070.1:0-11328 GCA_045630445.1 Acutalibacteraceae bacterium | reverse complement strand
GCATGAGCGACATCGTCGTCGCAAACTCCGCTTAATCGTTTTCACCTGGTCGGTGAAAAACTCATCCGCTCCGTTGCTCCTCCTCTTCCCAAAAAGTGGTACTTTTCGGGAGCCCTGTTTTGTCCACCCTCCCTTTAGGCAAGGGAGGTGGCTGTGGCTACGCCACAGACGGAGGGAGAGAACGACAAGCGTAAGTTTTGTTTTTGTTAAATTTTCTCTCCCCCAGTCTGCTTCGCAGACAGCCCCCTCGTCAGAGGGAGCCTTTTTCGCACAAACCCAAAATTATATCGTAGGGGCGGATACCATCCGCCCGTTGAATCTGCCGCAATCTTTGCAGTTGAATTTCCGTAATCTTTGCAGGAGGACAACATCCTCTCCTACACACTCAATTAAAAACAAACGGTATAAAGCCTTCCCCTTGAGGGGAAGGTGGGTCTTGCGAAGCAAGGCTCGGATGAGGTGGAATGTAGCGGGTGACGTCCCCCACACTCCGATTGAAGTAAGAAGTAATAGTGAAAAAAGTAACAAGTAAGGCGGCTTTGCAAAGCAATAAAATACCCCCAACCTTTTTACAGGTCGGGGGTTTGTTGTTTTTGTTTTTAATTAACTCTTGGATGTGAGCAATACGATGAGTTCATCAAGGCTGTACTTCTTGAGCGCTCTCTCGTTGAATGTGAAACTCATTGAGTCGGACTTGCTTGTGAGGATTTCAACAAAGTCGTCCTCAACCATAGCGGCGATACAATTCTCTCTCTCAGCCTTGTAGTTTTTGCTTTCCTCGGAATATTCGTCAAACTTCTCAATGAGGTAGATACCGTTTTTGGTTTCGTATTTGAGGAAGTCGCCGACCTTTGCTGCTTTGAGATCCTTGAAGAATGTGTCACCGTAAGTTGTGGAAGCGGTGCTTTCTGTTGCAAACTGAAGTTTGAGCGGGTCAACCTTCTTTTCCTCCTCGCCCTCTTTGAGATTGCGGTTCTGGAACTTCTTGTTGAACTCGTCAATGTCAGCGTTGTCCATCTTGGAAGCCTCATCAAAGTAACCGTTGATGAGTTCTTTTCTTGTTTTGATTTCTGCATCAGAGTAGTTGACAGTCTTGCCGTTGGAAGTGTAGGAGAACGGAGCCTCAATTACCTTGTAAGCAAAGTAGTTCTCAGAGAAATACTTCTTGATTTCCTCTTCCTTGACTGCGTACTCACCCTTACCGTCAAAGTAGGAGTAGAGAAGGTCGGAGTAGAGATAACTGTTTTCATAAATCTGTCTTACGGAGTCAGTTGAGATGCCTGCCTGAGTGAAGAATTCACCGTAGTAAGCAACCATGTAACTGAGAGTGTTGTTGATTGAACTCTTGTCCTCATCGGAGAGAGTGATGTTTCTCTCTGCGCAAAGTTCAAGCACTGCGAAGTGACGCTTGCAGTAGTTGCGTGTTTCTTCCATAATCCACTCTCTGCCAACTTTGCCGTCGATTGTTGCGGTGAGGACGTCAACTTTCTCATCGTCAACTTTTGCAACAGCGTCATTGTAAGCGGTCATCATATAATAGATGTAAACACCGGCAGCAATGCTGTCATCTTCGGATTTTACAGACCAGTTGTGATTAACGCAGCCTGCGATAGAGAATAAGGACACAAGCACGAGCAAAAACGCGCAAAGCCTTTTGATTGTTTTCATAAAATCGCTCCTTTACACGAATAGAAAATAATATATCTAAAAGATTATACACTAAAAACTTCGGCTTGTCTATAATAAAAATAAAATTGTTGATAAAAGGTTGAGTCTTGTTGACAAAATATTATATAGTGGTATAATTTATATACAACTTTATTACAGTAAAGTGATAAAGAAAGCCGTTGAAATCGACAAAAACCGTGCGGCTATTTTGTGTAATCGTACAAAATGCGAAAAAATTAAATTTTCTGCGTTATTTTTATGCGTTTCAAACGACTAATATATAGAGGCAATTTTACAAAATTGCCGAAACTTACCGAATGGGAGGATTTTATTTATGACCTGTAAGAATTGTTCAACCGAATTTGAGGGCAAATTCTGTCCGGAGTGCGGAGCGGCTGCAGAGATTGCGGAGGAAACCGCAGCAGCCGAAGTGGTTGAAACCGTAGCAGAAACCGTTGCACCCGCAGAAGAAGCAGTTGTTGAGACCGCTGAAATTGCAGAGGAAGCAGTTGCTGAAACCGCAGAAAGTTTTGTGAGCGGGTCAACACCCGAGCCGGAATTTATCGCGGAGCAACCCGTAACTTATGGCTATGAGCCGCCCGAAGAGCCGAAGAAAAAGAAGAAAACAGGCCTGATTGCAATCATCGTTGCAATCGTTGTCATTCTTGCCGCTGCATTCTGCGTGACCGCATTCACGGATGTTGTCATTTCAAAGCAGACGCAGATGGCAAACGCATTCATTGACTTTGTTGATGTTGATATTGATGATTCGCTCTTTGGCAAATTTGAGTATATGCAGGGTAAAATGAGCGCAACTATCAATGAAAACCATAAGGAATTCACAACTGATGAAGACAAAGAGATGGCAAAAATGATTGCCGACTTTGCAGAAACCCTTGACCTTGAATTCAGGGTGGGTGCGCAGGACAAAAGCACAATCTATGATTTTGTAATCAATGAGAATGATAAGGCACTGCTTAACATTCAGGGTATGCTTGACTTTGATAATGAGCAGTTGCTCTTTGGCGGTGACTTTACAGACGTTGTGCTGAAGCTTTCCCTTGAAGAGCTCAACCTTGAAGAAAACAAGGATGTTGATGCGGACAAGATTAAAGCAGCGGCAGATGCCTTCAAGGAGAAGTTTGTATCATCACTCAAGGAAACACTCAAAAACAGTGATATCACTGACGGAGTTTATAACGGCAAATTTGACCTTGGTGCGCAGGTAAAGACTCTCACAGTAACGCTCAAAGGCGAGGAATATTCAAGGATTTTTGTTGATTCCTGTGAAGTGTTCTACCTTGCACTTGGCAAGGTTATGCCGACGGACATCAATGACATCGCTGATGAGATGCAGGAGGATATGGTCATTTCCGTATTCTATGACGGCACGTTCTCATTTGACAAGACGGGCTACGGCTTCAGCATTACTGTTGAAGGTGATGAGTTGATCTTCTACTCAAACCGTGTTGACAAGAGAATCATCGGTGAATACACAAGCTACACATATTCCGGCCAAACCTATGGCGCTGCAACTTATATCGTAAACGAATTTGAAAAGAAAGCCGACGGCAACGAGAGCGGCAAGATTACATTTATGTTTGCCGATTACGATGAGAATGGCGATGTGGAGGATACTGAAATCTATGACATCGTAACCTATAACATCGGTAAGACAAGCGGCTCAGTTTCAATTGAAGAGCGCGACGTAAAGCTTGACTTTACATACAACGTAAACGATGATAAAGTTAGTATGGATTTCAAGGCCACATTAAGTGGTGAAGAACTTTGCACGTTCAGTTATGAATTCGGCAAGGGTGAGCCGTTTACAGTTGACCTTGACGGCAGCAAGGTTATTGACATTATAAACGATGGTGAATCCAGTCCGTACTATACTGACCTCATCAGCGATATTCAGGATTGGCTTTTGGACAAGGCTGAAACAAGTGATATCATCGCTCTTGTTATGAGTTATGCCGGTCTTGATGAGGGCGGCAACACAACCGGTATGACCGATGCCGAAGCGTATATGTATAACAATTTTGGCATTGATTTTTATTCAATGGAGTTTGAGGCGGCAAACAGTGCAACATTCGTTTCCGTTGATGAAGAAAACGGAATCATTGACCTTCAGGAAGTTGGCTACGATGGCGACACAGTAAAGGAAATGTATCAGACCGTTTACTTTGACGCTTACGGTTACAGTGAGAGCGAAAAAGAAGCAATTGCGGACAATTTCTACAACCTTTTCGGTGCAGTGGATGAACTTGATTGCGCATTTGTTGACATCTATGAGGAGAATGATTACATCATCCTTGAGATTTATTCCTGGGATATGGACAACGCGGACAATCTCAAAGCCCTCAATGACGCAGGTGTAATTATGGTGAAGGGCTCAAACGTTTCACGCCTTTCTTACAGCGCAACCGCAAGCCTTTACGCATCATCAGGTTACACAAAGATTGGTTAATCGCTGACGGCGATATAAAAACCGGATTATATAACGTGATGTTGTGAATAAAATATGCAAAGGAGAAGTCAATATGAAAATATATAGTGTTGTGTTACCGGATGTTGTCCCGCTCAGCATGGTAACGGGAAGCTCCAAATACGGAATCGGTTTTCTCACAGGTCTTGTGTCGTGGTTTTGCGATTTGATTGGTGTACCCTGCAATATGTATTCTGACAAGATCAAAATGGCTCAGGATAGGGCAAGGGATGAAATGGTCTGGTTAGCGGAAAGGATGGGCGCGGACGGCATCATGGATGTGCATTGTCAGGTTGACAGGTTGTCCTACCTGATGTACGGAACTGCATATAAATTGTCTGAGGAAGAACAGGAAAGACGTGCGGCTGAGGAAAGGGCTAAACGTGAAGAAAGGGAAAAGCGCAGGGCTGAAGAAAGTGCTAGGCGTGAAGAACAAGAAAGGCGCAGGGCTGAAGCAAGTGCCAGGCGTGAAGAACAGGCAAAGGATGCAAAAGCCAAAATGTCCCAGATTGTATATAAAAACCCCGATGCGCCATATTGGTGTGGCAGTTGTGGCAAGGACGGCCCGTATGTGGGTGCTTGTCCGGAATGCGGTGCAACAATGAAGAAATTTAATATGAACAAGTAATTCAAAAACGGCTCGGTTTTCCCCGAGTCGTTTTTTTGTGTGTATCAATGTTCGCCCCTACACACAAAACCAAAATCATATCGTAGGGGCGGATACCATCCGCCCTTTATTTTTATCTGCTTCTACGCACAAAGCCAAAATCTTCTTGTGGGGGCGACATCCCTGACGCCCCGAAGATTTATGCGGAAACTATCGGCAACAACGTAGGGGCGGCCATTGGCCGTCCGCTGAAACTTCATCAAAACTATGCGGGAGGATAATATCCTCCCCTACGAAAAGAAGTCAGAGGGAGCCGATATGAATAATGAATGATGAATAATGAATAGTGAATAATTGGTCAGGGGTGGAGTTCCTGCTATTCCTGTGAATATGTCGAAACCTGAATGATAGCACAGCCTCCCTTGCCTAAAGGGAGGGGGACCAACTGTCAGGTTGGTGGAGGGATATAGTAAAAAGCGCAGTTCGCCCTTGCGATGTTATTGTGGGATTGTTCGTAGGGAACGACCTGCGTGTTGTTCTTTTTTATTACGCAATAATATAAAAATGAAAGAAAAAAAGCCTCCCTCTGACGAGGGAGGTGGCTGGGGCATAGCCACAGACGGGGGGAGGGGACGACAAACAGAAGTTTTGCTTTTGTTAAATTTTCTCTCCCCCAGTCTTTTGCTCCGCAAAATCCAGCCCCCTCGTCAGAGGGAGCCTTTTTCACTTAACCAAAATCTTCTCGTAGGGGGTGAACTTAGGTCGTTGTTTGGTTTTACCGTCGCATTGACGGACGGCCAATGTTCGCCCCTACACACAAAACAAAAATCATATCGTAGGGGCGGATATCATCCGCCCTTTATTTTTATCCGCTTCTACGCACAAAACCGCAAATTTCTTGTAGGGGGCGACGTCCCTGACGCCCCGAAGATTTATGCGGAAACTATCGGCAACAACGTAGGGGATAACGGTGTTCTCCCATTAGCCTCCCTCTGACGAGGGAGGTGGCTGTGGCTATGCCACAGACGGAGGGAGAGAACGACAAACATAAGTTTTGCTTTTGTTAAATTTTCTCTCCCCCACTGTTTTGCACCGCAAAATCCAGCCCCCTCGTCAGAGGGAGCCTTTTTCGCTTAACCAAAATCTTCTCGTAGGGGGTGAACTTAGGTTGTTCGTTTGGTTTTACCGTCGCATTGACGGACGGCCAATGTTCGCTCCTACACACAAAACCAAAATCATATCGTAGGGGCGGATACCATCCGCCCGTTGAATCTGCTGCAATCTTTGGCGTATTTTGAGATAATGCAGACGCGTTGCAACACAATCTGCATAAACAAAAAAAGGATGTAAGAGCAGAGTGCTTTTACATCCTTTTTATAATTAAATAATTCAATTTGATCTGTCGGGTTATTATGTGCCGTCAG
Source organism: Acutalibacteraceae bacterium (assembly GCA_045630445.1). GTDB lineage: Bacteria > Bacillota > Clostridia > Oscillospirales > Acutalibacteraceae > RGIG7273. The sequence continues at coordinate 5,141 of JAZQTF010000070.1, read as the reverse complement.
TATTATCCGTCAGGATTATTTGCCCGAAAAACTGTCCTTGATTTTGTCAAAGAAGCTCTTGCGCTTCTGGTAATTCTTATCTTCGCTTGCCGCGTCAAGTTCTTTCAGCAGTTCTTTCTGTTTTGAACTGAGGTTTTTCGGCACTTCAACTGTCACGCGGACATACTGGTCACCCTTGCCGCTGCTGTTGAGTTTCTGAATTCCGCGACCTTTGAGTTTGAACACGTCGCCCGGCTGTGTGCCGTCACGCAAACTGTAACTTACCTTGCCGTCAAGTGTTGGCACAGTAATCTCCGCGCCAAGTGCCGCCTGAACGAAGGTCACGGGAATTTCAAGCCATACGTCATAGCCGTCACGCTCAAAAATCGGATGCGGTCTGACGTTGACTGCAACACGCAACGCGCCAGCAGGGCCGCCGTTTACACCGCAATCACCCTGACCTGCGATGGACAACATCTGTCCGTCATCAATGCCGGCGGGAATCTTGATGTCAAGTTTCTTGTTCTTGCGAAGTCTGCCCGTACCGTTACAGTCGGAGCAGGGGTTTTTGATTGTCTTGCCTTTACCACGGCAGCGGTCACAGGTTTTGTATGTTTCTGTGATGCCAAACATTGACCTTTGCTGCACTCTCACACTGCCCGAGCCATGACAGACGGAGCATGTTTCAACCTCGCTGCCTTTTGCCGCACCGCTACCGTTACAGGTGCCACACTGCTCAATGTGGGGGAATGTGATTGTTTTTTCGCAACCCTTTGCGGCCTCTTCAAAAGAAATTGTAACGGAAACTGTTACATCTCTGCCTCTCTGCGGTGCGTTGGGATTGCTCCTGCGTGCGCCGCCACCGAAGCCACCGCCGAAGAAACTGCTGAAAATATCTCCAATATCGCCAAAGTCGGAGAATCCTCCGCCGCCATATCCGCCACCTGCGCCGAAGTTGGGGTCAACGCCTGCGTGGCCGAACTGGTCATACTTTGCTTTCTTTTCGGGGTTTGACAAAACTTCATACGCTTCGTTAACCTCTTTGAAGTTTGCTTCCGCCTGCTTGTCATCAGGGTTAAGGTCGGGGTGGTATTTCTTGGCAAGTTTTCGGTATGCCTTTTTTAATTCATCATCGGAAGCGCTTTTGTCAACGCCAAGCACTTCGTAATAATCTCTCTTATCCGCCAAGTTTGTTATCTCCCATCAATAACGGCAGCCGCGAGACTGCCGTTAGTTAGTTTTGTATGATTATTTGTTATCGTCGTCTGTTACGTCCTTGAAGTCAGCCTCATAGTAGCCGTCGCCACCCTGAGTGCCGCCATCAGTCGGAGCGCCGTCAGTCGGTGCGCCCTGCTGAGCCTGGTAGAGTTTTGAAGAAATGTCATAGAATTTCTTTGTGAGGTCCTCCTGCTTTGCCTTGATGTCAGCAGTGTCTGTGCCTTTGAGTGCCTCTTTGAGAGCGTCAATCTTTGTCTGAAGTTCGCTCTTGTCAGCGTCGCTGAATTTGTCACCGTTTTCGGAAAGAACTTTCTCAGACTCGTAAACCATCTGGTCAGCGCCGTTGCGAAGGTCAACTTCTTCCTTGCGCTTCTTGTCTTCCTCTGCAAACTGCTCAGCCTCACGGACAGCCTTTTCAATGTCCTCTTTGGACATATTTGTGGAGGATGTGATTGTGATATTCTGCTCCTTGCCTGTGCCAAGGTCCTTTGCGGAAACGTGAACGATGCCGTTTGCGTCAATGTCAAATGTTACCTCAATCTGCGGCACGCCTCTGCGAGCGGGGAGAATACCGTCAAGGTGGAACACACCAAGAGTCTTGTTATCCTTTGCAAACTCTCTCTCACCCTGAAGAACGTGGATCTCAACGGACGGCTGATTGTCACCTGCGGTTGAGAAAATCTGGCTCCTCTTTGTGGGGATAGTTGTGTTTCTTTCAATAACCTTTGTGTTGATGTTGCCCATTGTTTCAATACCGAGTGAAAGCGGTGTTACGTCAAGGAGAAGGAGTCCCTTAACTTCGCCACCGAGTACACCCGCCTGAATAGCAGCACCGATTGCTACGCACTCGTCGGGGTTGATGCCCTTGAACGGCTCTTTACCTGTGAACTTCTTAACCGCTTCCTGTACTGCGGGGATTCTTGTTGAACCACCAACAAGGAGGATTTTGTCAAGGTCGTTTGCGGAAAGACCTGCGTCGGAGAGAGCCTGACGCAGCGGCTGCATTGTTGCTTCAACAAGGTCGGCTGTGAGTTCGTTGAACTTTGCTCTTGTGAGAGTTGCTTCAAGGTGCTTCGGGCCTGTTGCGTCAACTGTGATGAAGGGGAGAGAAATGCTTGAGGTTGTGATACCGGAAAGTTCAATCTTTGCTTTCTCTGCCGCTTCCTTCAATCTCTGAGCGGCCATTTTGTCAGCCTTGAGGTCAATGCCGTTTTCTTTCTTGAAGTTGTCTGCGAGCCAGTCGATGATTCTCTGGTCAAAGTCGTCACCGCCGAGGTTGTTGTTACCTGCGGTTGCAAGAACCTCCTGCACGCCGTCACCCATCTCGATTACGGAAACGTCGAATGTACCGCCACCAAGGTCGTAAACAAGAACTTTCTGCTCGTTTTCTTTATCAATACCGTAAGCCAGAGCCGCAGCAGTAGGCTCGTTGATAATTCTCTTTACTTCAAGGCCTGCAATTTTACCTGCGTCCTTTGTTGCCTGACGCTGAGCGTCTGTGAAGTAAGCGGGCACGGTGATTACCGCTTCTGTAACGGGTGCGCCGAGATAAGCCTCTGCGTCAGCCTTGAGTTTTGCAAGCACCATTGCGGAGATTTCCTGCGGTGTGTACTGCTTTTCATCAATGTTTACTTTGTAGTTTGTACCCATTGAACGTTTGATGGATGCGATTGTGCGGTCGGGGTTTGTGATAGCCTGACGCTTTGCAACCTGACCTGCAAGACGCTCACCTGTCTTTGAAAAACCTACGATGGACGGAGTTGTGCGGTCACCCTCTGCGTTGGGGATAACTACGGGCTCGCCGCCCTCAATAACTGCTACACATGAGTTGGTTGTACCTAAGTCGATACCGATAATTTTTGACATAATAAATTCCTCCAGTTTTATAATAAGATGTTTATTTATTTAGTTTGCGGTTTCAACCATTGCGTGTCTTACAACGGTGTCACCGATTTTGTAGCCTTTCTGAAAAACTTTTGAGATGACGTTTTCGCCGAATGAATCATCTTCAACGTGCATCACGGCGTTGTGGATATTCGGGTCAAATGCGTCGCCAACCTCACCAAAGGATTCAACACCGAGTTTTGAAACGGTCTGCACCAACTGTTCAAAAATCATATCAATTCCTTTTTTGTAATCTTCAACATTTGTCTGCTCGCTCTGAGCGGCACGCTCAAAATTGTCGATTATCGGGAGAATTTCCTTGACAACGTAAACTTTGCCGTTTGTAAAGGATGACTCCTGCTCGCGTCTTGAACGTTTACGGAAATTATCATAATCCGCAGCCATACGCAAAAGTTGTTGCTTTGTGTCAGCAAGTTCGTTTTTAATTGCGTCTTCCTCGCTTACCTGCGCGGCGGTTTCTTCAACCTGCTCCTCGCAGGGAACGTTTTTGTTTTCTTCCATTATTATCCTCCTACTCTATCGCATCGGACAAAAGACTGCTTACAAGCCCCGTCAGATATTCAAGGTTTGGTATCAGGTTTGCGTAATCAATCCTTGTTGAGCCTATTATTCCCAACGCGCCCGCATCGCAACCGTCAATTTTGTAACGCGCGATGATTACGCTTGAATTTTTAAGTTCTCTGTGCGGATTTTCCTGACCGATTACAACGTTGAGCCTGTGCTTCTGCTCGTTAACGATTCTTTTAAGCATCTCACGGCGTGACAGGAATTCAAGAAGTTCCTGCGCATTTGCCGCCGAGCCGATGCTCAGCAAGTTTGACTGCCCCTCTAAAACGATGTCAATCTCTGAAATTTCGTGAATGATTTCAGCAAGTGTTATAATCAGCGGACTGAGCATCAACGCTCTGTCACCGAGCGATGCAACAACGCTCTGCAAAGTGACGGTGCTGATTGAATTGATTGCCGCGCCGATGAAGTTTGAACGGACAACCTCGTGGAATGAAGTTATCAGTTTGTCGGTCAGCGGATAATCAAGCCGGCATACGCGGTTTTTGATAATACCCTTTGAGGTTACCACAACTAAAATTGCCGTTGTCTGACCGAGCGTTACAAGTTCAACTTTTGAAATCGTCGCTTCTTCGTCAACAAGAGTTGTTGCGATTGTTGCGCATTTTGTCAGTTGCGCAAGCACACTTGACGCTTCTTCAAGCAGTTGCTCCGGGTCACCCGAGCGGTAGGAGAGCATTGACTTGATTGCCCTTTGCTCACTCTCGCTGAGCACACGCTTGTTCATAAGCGAGTCAACGTAATATCTGTAACCCTGCTGAGAGGGGATTCTGCCCGCGGATGCGTGGGGCTGCTCAAGAAAGCCCAGTTGTGCAAGTTCCGCCATATCGTTACGGATTGTCGCGGAGGAAACGCTGTTGCCAAACGCCTGACACAACGTTTTTGAACCGACGGGTTCTCCGTGCGCGATGTACTTTTCAATGATCGCAACCAGTATCTTCCGCTTTCTTTCTGAAAGTTCCATACCCGTCGCCCCCTTTCTTTTAGCAAGTTAGCACTCAACCACTCCGAGTGCTAACGATTACCATTTTACAGCCATATTCTGCGATTGTCAAGGGTTTGCGGGAAAATTTTTGCAGGATGGGATAATAAACAACCACCCGCATAGCGGGAGGTTTTGCATTTTCGGGCGTAGCCCTAATAATACCGGCGGCGCACAAGTACGCTTTTTATTGGCCTGCCCGCCACGCAACGGATTGTCAGCTACCAGTAAACGGGTCAAGGGCAGAGCCCTTGTTGTTGGGGGGATACGGTGACGAAGAAGAAAATGTAGAATTTCATAAAAGCCACCGACAAATTGAAAACAACGTTTTCACTCTTTGTCGGCAAGATTGATATGTCATCCTGAGCGGAGTCGAAATCCGAGTGTAACGAGGATCAAACGGCAAATATGCCGTTTGGGATCTCGGGCGAAAAAATGGCATAAATCCAATTATCAGATCCCGATGCTATCGCATCGCCCTGTCGGGTTC
>JAZQTF010000069.1:0-2136 GCA_045630445.1 Acutalibacteraceae bacterium | reverse complement strand
ATAGGGAATAATTGTAATAAATGGGCGCTTTTTATTTCTTATAAAGAATTATTTATTCGTCGTTTTTAACAAAAACATCGTGTTTTTACGCCAAAATGGTGCACGTTCATTTTTTGTTAATAAATTTGAGGTAATATAGCGCTCGTGGTTAGAAAAGTGAAGACTTACAGGTCGAAAGGAGTAATAATGTTTTCAAACCGTAATGAAAGACGCATGATGCTGAAGACGCTCATCAGAAACAGCATCCTGCTCATCGTTTCAGTTACCGTGTTGGCAGGCTTCATTGCCATCAACGAGGCACAAAACGGTGAATCAATCGCAGAAAATGAAAATGGCGTTTCTCAGACCATCATCTCCTCTATGATGGGATCAGGTACATCAAACAGTTGGAATCAGATAAACACAAGTGAGAGCAGCATATTTGTATTGAATCAGCTCGCAATTGAAGACGCCGCACTCAAAGAGGAACTTTTTAAAGAATCCGAAAAGAAATTGAACATCCTTAAAATGGATATACCCACAGAAATCGATTTCTCCACTTATCAGAGCGTAATCGATAAAATGTCAACCACAACATCAAAACCTGTTATCAAGGACGAAACAATCATCACATCAGGTACAATGAGCGGCACACCGACACAGATTGCCGAGTGGGAATATCTTCTTTCCAAGACCAATCAGGTCGGATCAGACGTTAAAAAATTCATCAGTTCAGTTGACGGATTTATGGAGCCGTATCCCCTCACCGATTATCAGAGAACGATAATCGAAAGAGCAGTTATGGCAGAGTCAGGCACAGAGCCTTACATCGGAGTTGTTGCTATTGCTCAATGTTTACGCGAATCAGCAGAACTTGAGGGTATGGATCCCGTAACAATTCTCAAAAAATATCAGTGGACCAGTGCAAGAATTGAACCCAATGCAAAAGTTAAAAGAGCTGTTGCCGCAGTATTTGATCACGGCATCAGAATCACGGACACAAGAATTATGTTCTTCTATGCGCCGCACCTTACAAGCAACCGCGGCCACGAAAGAATTTACGAATTTGCCTTCCAGATTTCCAAGGTAAGATTCTTCACACTCAAACAATTCGGAATTGTTTATTAACAAAGAAAAGGATGCATCATTATGACGCATCCTTTTTTTATTTGTATTATTGCAAAACAAAACCCGCCAGCAAATGCTGACGGGTAATTTTTATTAAAGTGCAGAGCCTGAGTAGTTCGGAGCCTCTTTTGTGATGAATACATCGTGGGGATGGCTTTCGATAAGACCTGCATTTGTGATTCTGATGAACTGTGCTTTCTCCTGAAGTTCGGAGATTGTTGAGCAGCCACAGTAACCCATACCTGCGCGAACACCACCCATGAGCTGATATACAGTCTCAGAAAGGAGTCCCTTGTAAGGCACACGACCTTCTACGCCTTCGGGAACGAGCTTCTTTGTGTTGGACTGGAAGTATCTGTCCTTACTGCCGCTGTTCATAGCGCCGATACTACCCATACCACGATAAACTTTGAACTGTCTGCCCTGATAGATTTCAGAATCTCCGGGTGACTCCTCACAACCAGCTACGAGTGAGCCGACCATGATTACGTTTGCACCGGCAGCGAGAGCCTTTACAATCTCACCGGAGTACTTGATACCGCCGTCACCGATGATCGGAATGTTGTACTTAGCAGCCATACATGCACAATCATAGATTGCTGTAATCTGCGGGACACCGATACCTGCAACGACACGGGTTGTACAGATTGAACCAGGGCCGATACCAACCTTAACTGTGTCAGCACCATGCTCGATAAGAGCCTTTGTTGCCTCAGCAGTTGCAACGTTACCTGCGATTACTGTTATATGCGGGAATGCTGCCTTAACTTTTTCAAGGCATGTGAGAATGTTTTTGCTATGACCGTGAGCAGAGTCAAGAACAAGTGCGTCAACCTGCTTTTCAACAAGTGCAGCCGCTCTGTCAAGAACGTCATCTGTTACACCGATTGCAGCAGCACAGAGAAGTCTGCCTGCAGAGTCACGAGCGGAGTTCGGATACTGAACCGCTTTCTCAATATCTTTGATTGTGATAAGGCCTTTGAGGTATCCCAACTCATCAATCAAGGGGAGTTTCTCAATTCTGTGCTT
>JAZQTF010000068.1:0-6784 GCA_045630445.1 Acutalibacteraceae bacterium | reverse complement strand
CATGGCTACGATCCGACTTGTATCTTTTTAGTCCGTATTTTCCCTCTGCATTGGGGTAGCTTGAGCCATAAGCTTTTTTGTCGCGGATGTGCCAGTTGCCCGTGATTTTCTCATGCTTTACATAGCTTGTATGAAACACTTGATTGTTGGGAGATTTTTTTATATCCAATAAATGCTCTATGAAATCGTCAATGATTTCCTCGCTTATCCACGGTGCACCAAGCGATGCCTCAATGCAGGTGTAGGGGATTGCGTGTGGAGTGCGCTCTGCAACGGGCTGCTGAAAAACGGCTTCCTTTTTCTCTTTAATCTGTGTCGCCCGCTTGTATAAATCAATCCATTGGTCAAGGGTAAATTCAGGCAGATTGGTTTCGGAAAGTGTGTCAACAATCTCTAAAAATGCATTACTTCCTCCGTTTTCTTTTTTGGAATAATCCGTATAATCATTTGCATTATATATGGAATAATCCCTCTTAAGCAATTCCTCTGCAATCTGTTTTCCAAGTATATCCTTGTCAACAGCGGATGCAATCCTGTCTGCAATGTAGCCCTTTTCCTTCTGCGCATACGTCGGCAATCTGTTTTTGATGAGCAGGTTTTTAAGCTCAAGCTTCCATAAAATGGACAGTTGTTTTCTGCGTGATACACCAAGGTTTTTCTTTGCCTTGCGGATAAGCCTGATTTCGCTTTCGCTGACGCACAGAATTCCCCACGTACCAGGAACTTTATTTTCGCTTGAAAGGAGATGGGTCTCACCAACAACAAGGTAGTTTTCATCAAAATATTCGCTGTATGATTTTATCTGCTCTTTAAGACGGGAGTAATTATCAAGGTCACTTTTGATTTCGTAACCAATCAATTTGTCAGTTACAGCCATAACGTCGCAGATGGAATTACCGATAGCTTTTTCGTAATAAATACGCACTTCATCCGTTGTTGCCTGGATGTAGGAGGACAAGATTGTTTTTATCTTATGTGCATTCATACCCGATACTCCTTATCATTATTGTAAAAAGTATTGTAAGTGATATGGTGTACCAAAACTGACACACAAAAAAGCGAGGTGAAATTCACCTCGCTTTTTATTTTTTAATTACATAGTATTCCCTGAAACTTTTCTGCCATTTTATCGTAATCTGGTGATGAATCAATCGCATCCCTGAAAATAAGGTTTCCGCTCTGGTCATAACCCGAGTAAACCGTTTCTGTGTAATACCAGATGCTGCTCAATACAGGGGGCATATTTTCATATTCGCCCGTAATCCTTTCCGAAACAATCAGGTAAAACTCACCATAGTCAATAAACGCTGTCAGTTTGCCCGCATCAAATCCATTGAATAATTTGTCGCTGGTATATATCGGATTTCCGTTTCTTTCACCGATTATTTTGTCAAAATAATCCCGGCCTGATTCGTGCTTTTTGTCCGTGATTTCAAGCTCGTCATTGATTGTGAAAACCCAATCGGAAGGGTAGGGGGCAGAGGTTGAGCCGACAAAATCACCATCAGCGGATTGTGAGCTGATTGATAGTATGAATCCGTTGTCAATGACCTCCACGCAATCAAGGCTGTCATAATTCTTGCCCGTGGTACAATTTGTTTTCAGAACGTTTCCGCTGTTGTCAAGAATAACCATATAAACATCCGTTGGTGAGCCAATCCCCGTTACGTTAGTTTCGGGAGTTTCTATATCTCCGAAAAGGTAGAATTTTCCGTTTTTTTCAAAACAGAATCGCAATGCGTAGCCATCAGCCAAATCCAGCGCAGTGTCAAACTGCACGTTTCCGTCCTGGTCGCATTTTACAACCCGTGAAGCAAAACCGTCATCGCTCGCCCAAACTCCCTGACTATGCACATGGTCATAAAACCCAACCACAAACAGAAAACCTCCGTCATTTGTGGCGGTAAGAGTTTGGACGGAATATGCGTCATCAACGGTCAGAGAGTGTGTTGCAAGCGTGTTTCCGTAAATGTCAAGCATTTCAATTTCAAAAGTTTCCTGCTCGTTTTCAATGTCAGTTATATAACTTTTCAAAACTCTGTCCTTGAAAGCAACGATGTTGTAAAATTTGTTGTGCTCAATCACGTTTTTTAATTTTGCAGAAATTTGCTCTGCACTGATAATGCTTTGCTGATTTTGTGTTGTTGTCTGCTGTGAGTCGTCGTTTGAGTCAGCACAACCTGTTATCAATGCAACAATCAGCAATAGAATCAAACTAAAAGCAATCGTCTTTTTCATAGTCATTCTCCTTTATCCTGCATTTGTAAGTAGTGTGTAGAATATGAGGATTGCAAGTGCAATGAATCCCGTGAGTGAAAACCACGTCATTTTTCTGAATGACAAGATGTTTTCAATTCGTGTGCGTATCTTTGCACCGCCAAAAGCGGAAGTGAACACCATTGTGCCGCTGTGGCTTTCAATAAGGGCGGACGCGTAATTTTTTGTTTGCTCAGTACTGAGCTTTGCAACAACACGTTCATCACATGCAAGCTCAAGGTCCGTCAGAAAAAGCTTTAAAAACACCCAACAGAGCGGATTGAACCAGTGCAGAGAAACTATAATAAACGTAACCACACGCCACAGATTGTCACCCGCGCGAATGTGTGATTTTTCGTGCATTATAATCATTTCAATCTCCTTGTCTTTATAGGATAAAGGCAAAATGATTTTAGGCTTTATGATGCCGTAAACCGCAGGGGATGTAACTTTTGCCGAAAGATAAATGTTGTCCTTCAGATGCGCTGAATCCTTGATTTCATGCATCGTAGAAAAATACGTGACAATCAGCGTCAGTATAATTGCGGATGAAACAACAATCCACACAACTGATGCAATGTCAAAAACATCTTTGAGCACGTTGATTTTAAACGTAACGGGGAAATACGATTGCGCAAATCCCGCACTGTTCATTGCAGAAAAATTAAAATTGTCAACCGGTGTCCAGATGGTGACGGTTTTGGTCGCAAATTTTGAAATAAGGCTCATCAGGTTGTATTTACTGCTGAGCCACATCGGAATGGTCATTCGCAAAAAGGGGATTGCCCAGAGAAAAACCGTCAGCCGCTTAGGAATTCTTTTGAAGAGCCTTATGAGCATTATTATTGCGCCGACTATTGTGGCGGAAATACTCATATTGAATACCCAATAAAAAACTTCGTACAACATAACGTTCACCTGTTTTCAATCAGTTTACGCAATTCGTTGATTTCTTCTTCGGATAATGGTTCATCCTCTATTAAAGCAGAAAAAAGTGCTTTTCGTGACCCGCCGAAAATCTTTTTCACAAGTGATGAAGCTTCGGCTTTCTGCGCCTGGTTCTGCGTTATCAGCGGTGTGCAGATGAAACCGGGGTCATCGCGGCGGATGTAGCCTTTTGCTTCAAGCTTCTTGATGATGGTGTATGTTGTATTTTTATTCCAGCCGATTGTTTTCGCAGCAATCAGGCTGATGTCTTTTGCGGAAATGGGCGATTTGTCCCAGATGATTTCCATAACTTTAATTTCACTGTCAAACAGCTTTTCTTTCATAATACCCCTCCACGAAATACAGACTATTTCTATAGTCCATACTATCACAGTAGTCTGGATTTGTCAAGCAACTTGCTTTACTTTTTTGACTATATGTGATATTATGGTGTAAATTGTCAATGCAGGGGGTATAGTGATGGATGCGTTTGATATTATAACGCTGGTGTTTTCCGCGCTCAGCTTGGTGTTTGTTGTGTATCAGTGCGTGAATCTCAAGCAAACAATAAAGAGTCAGATATATCAGAACTTTGTTGCCAACTCTCTTGAGATAGACCGCATTTTGATTGAGAAACCGTATATGAGAAAGTACGTTTATTACGGTGAGCCGATTGATGAAAATACAGAAAACCTTGATGAGATTCTGTCCTTCATTGAGTTGATAGTTGACGTGTCAGAGAATGTTGAGGTTTACAAAAAGTACATTCCCGCATCACGCCGCGAGGGCTGGCTGACATTTATAAATGATATGAAAGAAACCCAGGCGTATAAATTTTATATAGAAAAACATAAGGAATGGTATAAAAGGACATAAGTTAAAATCCCGATGAGACACATTTCTTCTCATCGGGGTTATTTATATATAAAGGTTTGTTATTTGTTGACTGAATCCGCTGCTTCGTGTTATACTTATGCGAGTAATTTTATTCTGAATTTTGTGGTGAGAAATATGTTGTTATATTGTGATGATGTTTCATCAATGAGCAGTGAACAATTTAATATTTTTCTTCAGACAATGCCGGTTGAAAGACGCGAGAAAACATTGCGTTATGTGCGTGATGGTGACAGGGTGCTTGGCGCTGCTGCGTATGCGTTGCTTGCTTATGCGCTATATCTGAATGGTTGCAATATCAACGATTACACTTTGACAACAACCACCAATGGCAAGCCGTATCTTCCCGGCTGTCCGTTTGAATTCAATATCAGTCACACTGATGGTGCGGTTGCGTGCGCAGTTTGTGAAAGCGCAGTCGGGGTCGATGTGCAAAAGAAAACGTCCCGCTATCAGTCCGTTATGAAACGCGTCTGCACAAAAAATGAACTTGAATTTCTGGCACAGGCAGAAAATCCCGCTGATGATTTCGCAAAACTCTGGACGTTGAAAGAAAGTTATGTCAAGTGCATCGGTAGTGGAATATCTGACGGACTTTCACAATATGATTTTGCATCGGTCGCAAAAGGGAGTTGCAATTCAGCGTATAACTGTGAATTCAGAACTTTTGACGGTGGGGGATATGCGGTGTCCGTCTGCTCACAAAAGCCGATAAAAACAATCAGGAAAATTATGCTCTCTGAACTTTATGGTTTTATCAAAAATTGATATATGGTTGGGAATATATGAAAAACACTAAATTTACAAAAACGCTCTTTTTTGAGGGTGCAAAACTTTGTGTGCTGGGATTGCTTATCGGTATTCTCGGCGGTGCGCTTGGAGCGGTGTTTGCACGCCTGCTGACGTTTGTTGCACACGTGAGAGAATCAACACCGTGGATAATTCTTCTGCTTCCGCTTGGCGGTATCGTGACAGTCGCTCTTTATCGTGTCACAAAAATGAGTGACCATGGCGGCACAAATGAAGTGGTGCGTTGTCTTTGTGATAAGAAACCGATAAGACCTCTTGCGGCGCCGCTTATCTTTGTCTGCACCGCGATTACCCATCTTCTTGGTGGCTCCGCCGGCAGAGAGGGCGCGGCAATTCAACTTGGCGGTGCCGGTGCATCCGCATTATCCGATGTGTTGAAGCTGAAGGATAACAGCCGCTCCGTTTTCATTATGAGCGGTATGAGTGCCGTGTTTGCGGGTGTTTTTGGCACACCGCTTACTGCCGCATTCTTCGTGCTTGAATATAAAAATACAAAAAAGATTGTGTCACTTGCAATTCTGCCGTGTTTCATTTCTTCGTTCATTGCGGACAAGTTATCCTCACTTATGGGTGTTGCTGAAGAAACTGCGCATATTGCAAACGTGATGCCGGTTAGTTTTATTACAGTGATGAAAATTCTTGCTCTGTGCATCGGCATCAGCGTGGTTGGCTTTGTGATGTGCTTTGTTTTTTATAGGGTGAAAGACCTTGCAAAAAGATTTATTTCAAACTCATTTGTCCGCATCGTTGTCGGCTCGGTTGTGATTATCGCGTTGACCGCATTGGTGGGGGATATGCGTTATAACGGACCGGGAATGCATATGGCACTTGGTGCAGTTGAGGGCCGTGCTGATTGGTTTGATTTTGCTCTGAAGATTTTGTTTACCGCGGTCACAATCGCGGCGGGATTAAAGGGCGGAGAAATTGTGCCAACATTCTGCATCGGTGCAACGTTTGGCTTTATGTTTGGCGCTATTCTTGGTCTTGATGCGGGGTTTGCCGCGGCACTCGGTCTGGTCGGACTTTTCTGTTGCGTGACAAACAGTCTTTTCTCCGCAATCTTTCTTGGCATTGAACTTTTCGGAGTTTCCGCATGGCCGTATTTTATAATCGTTAGCGTTGTGCTGTGGCTGTTGTCAACGAATAAAGGTCTTTTCAGCAACAGACTTTTCAAATCACCGATATTTGCAAAATTCAATAAATAAAACAAAAAGCGAGGTGCTTCCACCTCGCTTTAAATTTTTTATCTTCTGTGTGACCACACTTCTATTATTCCGATTGAGCCGCCAAACGCGACCCAGCCGAATAGGAATATCCATCCCCACGGAACAGATTGCAACATTTCGGGGATTTCACGCCAGAGTCCGAAAATAACCGTGACCAATGTGCAGACAATCATCATTCCAAGTGTCATCGCAGCTGCGAAAAGTCCGCCTGCAATAAGAAAAATCAAAAAGAATAATCCTGCACCCGCTCTGTTATAGCCGTAGTATGCCTTGCTTTCCTCTTTTGTTAGCTTTATTTTCTCCGCCAGCTTGACGGCAATTTCAACGTCTGTTTCAATATTGGATGGCTCACCGTCCTCTTGCTTGTCATAAGGAATATACGCACTGGTAACGGAAAACAAACGCTGACCCTTTGCGTCAAAAAGGCAACCAAAAACGTCCGGCTCATCCTCTCCGTCCCTGAGAAACGCGGTGCCACAGATGAACTGAATTTCAAATGAATCAAGCGTGTTGCACAATTCCTCCTGACAGCGTATGTGATACTGTGCGCGTTTTCCCTTGCCAACAAAATATACAGAGTTATATGAACGTGCAACGTGAATTCCGCTCATTACTGCATCTTTGACAAAGTTCGGATAAGTTCCGATATATCCCTTTTCTTCCATCAGCTT
>JAZQTF010000067.1:0-23581 GCA_045630445.1 Acutalibacteraceae bacterium | reverse complement strand
GGCTACGATCCGACTTCTGCCCTTGACCCGTTTACGGGTAGCTGACAATCCGTTGCATGGCCGGCAGGCCAACAAAAAGCGTACTTGTGCGCCGTCGGTATTATCAGGGCTATGCCCGAAAATGAAAAACCACCCGCTATGCGGGTGGATATTTATTATTTAATTCTGATTATCAATTTCGTTTAACAACTTCTTTGCAAGTGTGACACAGTAGAGTTTGTTGCCGATTGCGATGATGCCTTCAAGAAGTCTTTTCGCTTCGTCCGTTTTGCCGAGTTTAACCGCAATAAGTGCGCGTATGTACGCGTTGCAGACTTCGCTTCCAAGCGATTTGATTTCACCGCTGTCAAGCGCTTTTATCGCTTCATCGTAATTTCCGTTGCGGTAATGCTTCTCTGCCATCAGCCCGAAATATAAGTTTACCAATGATTTCTTAAACTTGTTTTCAGGCATTGTGTCATAAAAACCGAGCGCTTTGCTGAGCCAGAAATCCGCCTGGTCATCATCACCGAGAAGATTGCATACATCGTACAGATTGTTGTAATATATCATTTTCAGCTGATTGGTTGCGTATGGCACAGTGTCAATTGCGATTGTTCTCAGAGTATCGTATGTTTGTTGCAACTGACCGCATTCACGCAGGGCGACGCAGTGGTTGATTGTGACGGAAAGTTTATTTGATTTTGTCATTTTGTGCTTGAGCAATTCACCCGTGACCTGCGCGAGCGGCTCGGGGTCACCGTTTTTCATCAACTGCTCAAGTGGCTTTTTCATCATAAAAAGCGGCAGAAGATTGATATATAACAAAGCAAACATCATAGTCGCGGCATAAAGTGATATTACTAATGTATTGTCATCAATGCTGAAATATAACTCAATGAAAATGTATGCCGCGCTTAAAATGACCGCAGCCAGAACACTTGCAAGTATTCTGTGTTTCAATAACCATCTCTTAAAAGCCATACTATCACCCTTTGTAATAAGATGAGTTAATTATATCATAATGCGTAAAAATGTAAAGTGATAGGGTTCGAATCCTCTGCTCAAATTGTTGAAAACAAAAAACACAGCACCTTACGGTGCTGCGGTCTTTTCTGGCCCGTCCGAGAGGATTCGAACCCCCGACCTTCAGAATCGGAATCTGCTGCACTATCCTGCTGTGCTACGGACGGATAACTGTTTAATTATATCATATATGGATGTCGTTTTCAATCTTTTTATGTTTGCGTGAAATGCAGAATGATAAAATTAAAGTGGCGTTGACAAGTGAGCGTTGTTATGATAAATTCTGTGTGGAAATAATTCTGAAACGGAGGCTGAAAGATATATGTTTTATTTTAAAGTTATGCATAAGTACAAACTTATTGACCACTATGAAAAGAAAGAAATTGGAATATATACATCGCTTGAAAAGGCGAAAGATGCCATAGAAGGTTTATCTGATAAACCCGGATTTAAAAACACTGTTTATGGATTTAAAATCAAAAAGGTGTTTCGGCTATTCAAGCCCAAATGGGTGGATAGAACTTTTTGGGAAGAAGGATTTGACACTTACACATACAGGAAATGATTAACCATAGGTATGTTTTAATTTGAAAAGGACTGCGGCCATAAAAGGTTGCAGTCCTTTGTTTTTTTGTTTTACACTCCGTAAACGAGCCAGGTGTAGAGATATGCGGGGATTATTGCGGCAAGGGTGAACGGAATGCCGATTTTGAAGAAGTCCTTGTTTTTGACTTCGTATCCCGCCTTGCGGAGAATACCGATGCCCGTGATGTTTGCGGATGCGCCGATGGGTGTGCAGTTGCCGCCGAGAGTTGCGCCTGAAAGCAGGCCGAAATAGAGGGGAGTCGGGTCAACGCCGAGTTTCTGCGCGATTACTGCGATTACGGGAATCATTGTTGCAACATAGGGAATGTTGTCAATGAATGCGGAGATGATAACGGATGCCCATACGATGAGTGTGTAAAGGACAAACACGTTATCCGCGCCCGCTTTTGCAAGCAATTCTGCAAGCGCATCGATAACACCTTTTGCGGAGATACCGCCAATCATAAGGAAAAGTCCGAGAAGAATTCCGATTGTGTTGAAGTCAATCTGTTTGAGCGGCTCAACAACAACGGAGAATTTCTTTGATTTTATAATGTTGCGTACAAGTCCGATTACAAGCAATACGCAGCAGATGATACCGTTTGTTTCTGCGGGTTTGTCGGGAATGAAGGATGCACTGATAAGAAGCACAAGCACGCCAACAAGAAGCACAGTCGGGAAATAATCCGTAACTTTTGTGCGGTTATTGGTTTTGGGAATTGCTGTGTTTTCCTTGCGGAAGATGAAAAGCAGAATGATTGCGGAAACAACAGCACCGATTTCAACCGCGAAGAAGATGCTGGGTCTGCCGTGATACCAGAAGAAGTCAAGGAAACTCATATCAAGCGCTGAGCCGAGCATAATTGCCGTTGTGTCACCAACCAGAGTTGCCGCACCCTGCAGGTTTGAAGAAACCGCAATTGCGATGATGAATGGTACGGGGTTGACTTTGAGTTTCTTACAGATTTCAAGCGCAACCGGCGCAATCATAAGGACTGTTGCAACGTTGTCAACGAATGCGGAGATAATTCCCGCAAACAGTGCGAGTGAAACCGCCGCCCATTTGACGTTTGGCACGCGCGACATAATGAGGTCAGCGAGCAATTCGGGCATCTTGCTTTCAATAAACAGAGCAACAAGACCCATCGTGCCGGCAATCATAAGGATTACGTTAAGGTCAATTGAACTCCATATCTCACCCAGCGGCAACATTCCGCTGACGATAAATATTACGCCTGATGCAAGGGCGATGTACGGACGGTACTTGCCGAAGATAAGCATCAGCGCGTAAGTAGCGACGAATAAAATAAGTGCTGGTATCATTTGTTATTTCCTTTCAGAACGGACAAAAGTCCTTTTTTATACGAATAATATATTATTACACAATTTTTCGCAAAGTCAAGAAAAATCGTTGAGTAATCACATTTTTTTCAGGTCAGTTTTTATGCACTTTCCGTCAACAACGTGGTAGGCGTTCTGCGCAAGGGAGAGCAGGGGAAAGTCGGTTTTGACTGAGTCCGAATATGCGTTTTCAAAAACTGTTTCATCAAGGTTGAAATGCTCCTTTATACGCACAATTTTCTCTTTCCTTTTGCAGTTGTTGCCAAGCATTCTGCCTGTTTTTTTGTCCGCTTTTGTGCCGATAGTTTTGTAAACTTTGAGTTCCCGGCAGATGCCTTCAATCAGGAATTCGGGCGATGCGGAGCAGACAACGGCGGGATTTTTTCTGTTTTGCGGCTCAAACCAAGGGTTAATAAGGCTACGGTTTTTCTGCCAGAAATCGCTGACAAACCTTTCCGTGTCAACAAAGCGGACGTAGGAAAGCATCAGCGTTTTGCCGAATTTGTTGGTGCGTGCGAATCGCATCAGGCACACTCCGAAAAGTTGAACGGGGGACAACAACGCAAGGTACGGTCTGCGTCTTAAACAGTATTTCCAGAACTCCATACTGCAATCTTTTTTGTAAACTGTCTTGTCAAAATCGTAAAGATCAAAAACCAAATTGTCCGCCACCTTTCCGCTCTATGATACTCCAATGACAAAAAATAGACAAGAATTGACCGTAATGTCAAAAATTATTATATAGTTTATTATTTATTATAATATTAAATCTATTGAAAATTGTAATAAATTGCGATATAATACACTATGTATGCAAACTGCGTACCTATTGTGGAAGGATTGTTGATTATGAAAGAAAAGGTAACTGTGTTCGTGTGGAACTATTTTACCTATGACGCGAGGGTGATGCGTGAATGCTCCGCATTGGCGGAAAGCGGCAAGGACGTAACGCTCATCGCTTTACATAATGCATCGGATAAAAACTGCGCTCAGACCGAAACCGTCAACGGTTTCAACGTTGTGAGGGTCAAAAAAGGTCTGCCCGTTATCAGCAAGGGTTACAGGCTTTTTGCAAGGCTGATGAAAAAGCCTCTTTTTGTAGTTTCGTTCGCGCTGATTTTAGCGGTTGTTATGATTGCGGCGCTTGTGCATTGTCTGCCCCTTGCGATTGTTCTGGTGTGTCTTTCAGCACTTTTTGAAATTTTGCATTTGCTCAAAGCACCCAAGCACCTTGCAAACTTCGGCGGAATACTGAGAATGATAAAGGTCGGCAAAAAAACAAACGCTGACATTTACCACGCGAATGACCTTAACACAATGTTTCAGGCGTACGCGTGTGCAAAACTTTTCCGTTCACGTAAAAAGAGAAAGAAGATTGTCTATGATTCCCACGAGGTGCAGACAAGCCGCACAGGTTACGGCAAGGGAATCTACACAATTGAAAAATTCTTTATCAAAAAAGCGGACAAGATTTTTTGCGAAAACAACACAAGGGCAAAATATATGGCGGATCTTTACAAGATGGATTTGCCCACTCCCGTTTACAATTATCCCGAATATTTTGACCTTAAAGATATAACGCCCGTTGATATAAGGGCTGAACTTGACATTCCCGATGACTGCCCGATTCTTCTTTATCAGGGCGGGATTCAGTACGGCAGAGGTCTTGACGTGCTTGTAAAGGCAATTCCGCAGATTAAACGCGGAATCGTTGTGTTTATCGGTGACGGCAGATTCAAGCCTGAACTTCTGAAACTTATAAAGGAAGTTGGCGTTGAGGACAGGGTAAGGCTTGTCGGAATGGTGCCGCTTGCAAAATTATCCGCATACACCGTCAACGCTTACCTTGGTTTTCAGATTCTCAACAACGTTTGTTTCAACCATTATTCAGCCGCATCAAACAAACTGTTTGAGTACATAATGGCGGGTGTGCCCGTTGTTGCGGCGGATTTCCCCGAATTTCGCAACGTTGTCAAGGGGTATGACGTTGGCGTGCTTGTTGATTCTCATGAGCCGAAGTCAATCGCGGATGCGGTAAACTTCCTGCTTGACGATGAGGATTACAGAAATGTACTCAGTCAGAATTGTTATCAGGCGGCAAAAGAACTTAACTGGAATAATCACAAGGATGAATTCATTGACGAATACGCAAAGATAGAGGCGGTTGTGTAACCGCATTGAAAGGTAGATTGAGCAGATGAAAAAATTGATGAAAAAAATGCTTAAAAGAATTGTGCTTGCGGTAAGGAGTGTTGAAACCGAAATTGACGGCACAACTCCGCGTCCGTTTGCGCAGAAGAGCGGTGAACTTATTGTTGACTATATGTACAGAGATATTATCAACGATGAGATTTCAGTGCGTATTCCGTACAACAGACTTGACTGGTACGTAACAAAGAGAAATATTGCAAAGTTTGACAGCGTTGGTATTGATATCAATTCCGACAACGTGAGAATTTATGCGGCTTACAGGGAGAGAAACTGCAGTTTTGATATTCCCGGCAGTGGCGGATTTTCCCTTGATGTCGGAAAGTATGTTGTTTGTTTCAATATTGCATCTTCTGCAAATGTCGGCGCAAGAATTTTTGTTCACGCTTACAATTCCGCAGGTGAGAAAGAAGAACTTGTCCGTCTTGACGCAAACAATATGATGGCGTTTGAAGTCAAGGAAGGCCACAAAAACCTTCGTCTTTCCGCACAGGTGTGGGGTAACGGACGAATTCAGTTTGACACAATTGAATTCCTGAAAGTTGACAACAATCTCAAACTTTCTTCTTCAGGCAGCAGTGATTCTTACGGTGGCAGTGCGTCGGGCATCATCCCGATGAATGAAAACCGCAACTACCTTGTGCCGAGAACTTTTGTCGGTGACCTCTGGTACAAGAACAATAAAGCGGTAATTGTTGAAGGCAACTCAATCACGGTTACCGAAAACTTGTCAAAGGCGTTTTTGTCCTACCTTGATGATAACTGCGGATTCAAACTTCCGCCTGAAAACCCGATTGAGATGGAATACAGCCATTGTAAAGTCGGCTTCTACGGCAAGTCGGAGGGCGTTGACGCAGAACTTTGCATCATCGGCTACGCTGAGGGTGAGAAGAAGTTTTTGTTCCAGGTGCCGCTTAACAGTGAGCAGGTGCTTTACTGTCCGTCAGGCATTGAGTCAAGAGTTGCTCTCAAAATCAGCGGTAAGGGCGGCCTGAGAGATATTAAGATTGAGGTTTCCGACGCAAGCGCAAAGAAAAAGGAAATCATTGATAAAATCAAAACAAACTCAAAGAAAATTGCATCATCACCCCTCAGCGACAAGAAGGGCTCACCGTACAAAATCGGCGTGATTTTTGATGAGTTTACATTTGACTGCTTTAAGAATGAGGCGCAGTACGTTGTGCTTCATCCTGAAAACTTCAGGGAGCAGATTGAGCAGGAGAAACCCGACTTTATCCTTGTTGAGTCCGCGTGGAATGGTAACGGCGGATTGTGGAAGGATATGGTTTCATATATGGAACGTCAGGAAACACAGCCCCTTGCAACGCTTCTCAGTTTCTGTAAAGCGCGTGGCATAAAGACTGTTTTCTGGAATAAAGAGGACCCCGTAAACTTTGAGTGTTTCATCACTGCGGCAAAACTTTTTGACGTTGTGTTCACAACTGACAATGACATTGTGCCGAAGTATAAGGAACTTGTCGGTCACGAAAACGTGTTTGCGCTTCCTTTTGCTGCAAACCCGAGTATGCACAATCCTATCGGCAGACGCAAGGCGCGTGTTGGCGAGGTTGCGTTTGCGGGCAGCTGGATGGTAAGACATGAGGACAGAATGACGGATATGCTCCGCGTGCTTGGTCCTGCGGTTGATTACGACCTGACAATTTTTGACAGAAACTACAACAAGATTATGCCCGCAAGTTACCGTTTCCCCGACCCTTATGCGCAGTACGTTGCGGGTGCGCTTCCGTTTGAACTTATGAGTAAGGCGTACAGAATGTATGACATTTTCTTGAACGTTAACTCAATTCAGCACAGCACAACAATGTTCTCAAGACGTGTGTTTGAACTTCTTGCAAGCGGTACTGCGGTTGTAACAGGTTATGCGCTTGGTATTGACACACTTCTCAACGGTCTTACACTCCTGTGCAACACTCAGGAAGATACAAAACGCAGTCTTGAAATGCTTATGAACAACCCCGAGATAAGAGAGCGTTTCTCCGTCAGGGGCATCCGTGAAGTGCTTGAAAACCACACCTACTTCCAGCGATTCAGCACAATTCTTGAAAAAGTCGGACTTGAAGCGTCGGGCGCATTCTCAAGGGATATTACTTTTGTCGGCGTTTCTGAAAAGCCTGAGGACACACAGATGCTCATCAGCACCTTTGAGTCGCAGACCGGTTGCGGTAATAAGGAACTTGTGATTGTGTTGACAAAGAATGTCAATGTGCCGATGAAGTTCAAGGAAATTCCGGGCGTTAAGTTTGCCGTTTGCACAGAAAATGATCTTGCAAAGGTTATCCTTGACAACGCATCCTACGGTCACATCGCACTGCTCTCAACAAGCAGTTACTATGCGCCCAACTACGCAAGGGATATGCTCACGGCGTTTATGTATTCCGATGCCGCAGTTGTGGGTAAATCCGCTTACTTTGAGTATGATAAAGCGGAGTCAGTGTTGTTTGTAAAGAACAGCAGTGGCGATTACAATTACACAAAGTCCGTCAACGGCAGAACAATTATGTTCAGAAAACCGCTTCTTGAAAGGGTTGGCACTTGCCGCGCGGATATCAATGAACTTGCAAACTGGATTTCCGACACTGCAAACCGCAACGAGTTGCCCGTTTACTCATCGGACAGATTCAATTACTGTCAGATGGCTGAAAACGGAATGGATCTTGCAACGGATAAATTCATCGCTTACACAGACAGTTTTGTAAAGTCTGTCAGCGTTTAATATGAACAAATGTGAAAGGAGGTTTGCCCGTGCCAAAAGTTTCAGTAATTGCCTCAAACGTCACAAAATCGTTTGAGGTCAGGGACAAGGTTGCAGGCGGAGGACTGCTGTCAAAATTCAGACCCCCGAAGAAAAAGACTTTTACCGCACTTGATGACGTTTCGTTTGAGGCTTATCAGGGTGATTCAATCGGCGTTGTCGGCACTAACGGCAGCGGTAAGTCAACGCTTATGTCAATCATAACAGGGCTTGTCAAACCAACAAGCGGCAGGATTATAACGGCGGGTGAAACCTCGCTGCTTGCCGTCAACGTGGGCCTTAACGGCTTTCTGACCGGCAGGGAAAACATAAAATACAAATGCCTGATTCTTGGTTATGACAAAGCACAGGTTGAGGAAATCACAAGGAAGTCAATTGAGTTTGCCGATGTCGGTGATTTTATTGACAGACCTTTGAGGACCTGGTCATCAGGTATGAAAATGAGGCTTGGTTTTGCGGTTTCCGCATTCCTTGACCCTGACATTCTGGTAATCGACGAGGCTCTTGCGGTTGGTGACGCGGTATTTTCTGACAAATGCCGTGATAAAATCTGGGAGTTTCGTGAAAATAAAAAAACGATTTTTGTCGTGTCGCACTCAACGGGCGGCATAAAACGTTTCTGCGACAAGACGATATGGCTTAACCGTGGCAAGTTGGTTGATTACGGTGACACTAATTCCGTGCTTGCAGGTTACAGCAGTTTTATTGATAGTCAAAGGAAAAAAGTTTAAAAATCAGGAGGAAAAGAAAATGAATTTGTGTGTTATTGGTCTTGGTTACATCGGATTGCCGACAAGTGCGGTATTTTCCAGCAACGGCTGTAAGGTTACAGGTGTTGACGTTGTTGAGAGTGTTGTTGAAACAATCAACAGGGGAGAAATTCACATTGAGGAGCCGGGTCTTGGTGAGGTAATCCGTGCGTCCGTTGAAAACGGTATGCTCAAAGCGTCCACAACTCCTGTGAAGGCTGACGCTTTCATCATCTCCGTACCCACTCCGAATCATCCGGATGGCAGTTGTGACCTTAAATATGTTCTCTCCGCTTGTGAGAACATTATGCCCTACATTGAAAAAGGCAACGTAATCATCGTTGAGTCAACTATCGCTCCGCGTTCAATGGATGACTTTGTAAAGCCCTTGTTTGAAAAGAATGGATTTACAATCGGTGAGGATTTGTACCTTGCGCATTGTCCCGAAAGAGTGTTGCCCGGTCAGATTCTTTATGAACTCGTTTACAATAACAGAATCGTTGGCGGTATCACTCCCAGATGTACAGAAAAGGCTGCTGAGGTTTACGGCCTTATCGTAAAGGGTGAGATTATCAAGACAGAAGCAAAGACTGCGGAACTTTCAAAATGTATGGAAAATACATTCAGAGACGTTAACATCGCGCTTGCAAACGAACTTGCAAAGATTTGTTATGAACTTGACATCAACTGCCTTGACGTAATTGCGCTTGCAAACAAGCATCCGCGAGTAAATCTCCACCAGCCCGGCCCCGGTGTTGGTGGTCACTGCCTTGCAATTGACCCGTACTTCATTTTTGCAAAGGCTCCCGAAACAGCAAAGATTATCAAACTTTCAAGAGATACAAACTGCTCAATGCCCGAATTCGTTGCAGAGCATGCTGAAAGACTTGTTGCAGGAATCGAAAACCCGAAGATTGCTGCTTTCGGCGTAACTTACAAGGGCAATGTTGATGATATGAGAGAGTCTCCGGCAATGGATATTATCAACATCCTCAAGGGCAGAGGCTATGAAGTTGCAATTTTTGACCCCCACGTTAAGAATGACGAGTTTGTTTCCTGCATGGAGGCTTGCAAGGGTGCGGACATTGTGCTTATCCTCACTGACCATAACGAATACAAGACTCTTGACCACAAGGCAATGGCTTCCGTTATGAGAAATCCTGTTCTTTTTGACACAAAGAATATTGTTGCAACACAGGAGAATTCAGGTCTTAAAGTAATCAATTACGGTAATCTTTACCTTACAAAATAGTTGTTTAAGTATAATTTAAGAAAAACGGACTATTATTACAGCAAGACGTTTTTTTATAAATATGCTTTTGAGAAAGGACTGTTTTGTTATGTTTGAAGAAAACAATCTTAATGGCAGAGAGAGTAACACTCAGGAAAATGAAGTCAGTCAAAGTGGCACCTCTCATTACTATTACGGCTCTGTGGATAATCAGCCTGTGAAGTACGTTGCGCCTGTAAACGCTGTTTCTGCACCGCAGACAAGTGCCCCTGTTGAAACAAAGAAACGCAAGGGCTTTGGTGCCGGCAAACTGATTGCGGTTTTTGCAATTGTAATTGTTTTGTCGGTTGTGCTTGGCGGTGTGAGCGGATTCCTTGTTGCTGACAAATTCTCAGAGAATACCGGCAACTCAGTGCAGGGCGGAAACGTTGTGATTTATGAATCGGTTAACAGCGATTCATCGTCGCAGATTCTTGATTCAAACGTAACAATTACAGAGATTGCAAAGAAAGTTGCACCCAGTGTTGTTGAGATTACAACGGAAATTGTGCAAAACGGCTATTTTGCGTCAACCATTAAGCAGGGTGCGGGCAGTGGTGTAATCATTTCTGAGGACGGATACATTGTCACAAATCACCATGTAATTGACGGCGCAAAGACAATCAACGTTATTCTCAATAATGGCAAAAGTTACGCCGCAACTCTCATCGGCACTGATGAGCAGACGGATATTGCGGTTTTGAAGATTGAGGCTTCGGGCCTTATCCCCGCAACATTCGGCAAATCGGGCGACCTTGAAGTCGGTGATTTTGCCCTTGCGGTAGGAAATCCCCTTGGCAAACTTGGCGGCACGGTTACAAACGGAATCATCAGCGCACTTGAAAGAGAAGTTGAGGTTGACGGCATTGTTATGACTCTTATGCAGACAAATGCCGCAGTTAACCCCGGCAATTCAGGCGGTGGACTTTTCAACTCTTATGGTGAATTGATTGGTATTGTAAATCTTAAAGTAGCGGATGAGGACGTTGAGGGAATCGGCTTTGCAATCCCGATTGACGTTGCAAAAGTTGTCATCAGGGACCTTGTTGAAAGCGGTTACGTTACGGGCAGAGTAATGGCAGGCGTCAATATGCTTGACGTGCTTGATGAGATGACCGCGTGGCAGTATCGTGTGTCAGAGTTTGGCCCGTACATTTATAATGTAGAAAAAGGCAGTGATGCTGAAAAAGCGGGCATCAAGGTTGGTGACCTTGTGCTGAAAGTTGATGGTGAAACTGTCAATGACAGTGCTGACATCAAGGCAAAAATTCAGGCTTGCAGCGTTGGCGATACGCTCACATTCACTGTTAAGCGAGACGGTAAAACACTTGACATTATGATTACTTTCACAGAATATAAACCAAACTAAACTCAGTTAAAAAGCCTTGGCAGATAATGCCAAGGCTTTTTTTGTGATAAAAATTAAATTATGAATTTCTTTCTTTATGCTGATGTGGAGTTGGTTAACCAGTAAGTTTTATCAATATAAGCTGTAGTATGGGTCAAGGGCAGAGCCCTTGTCGTTGGGGGGATACGGTGACGAAGAAGAAAATGTAGAATTTCATAAAAGCCACCGACAAATTGAAAACAACGTTTTCACTCTTTATCGGCAAGATTGATATGTCATCCTGAGCGGAGTGCGACAGCACGAAGTCGAACCCGTCAGGGCGATGCGATAGCATCGGGATCTGATAATTGGATTTATGCCATCTTTTCGCCCGAGATCCCAAACGGCATATTTGCCGTTTGATCCTCGTTACACTCGGATTTCGACTCCGCTCAGGATGACACGGGCGAAGAAAGGGGGTGCCCTGTTACTGCAAACTCCGCTTAATCGTTTTCACCTGGTCGGTGAAAATCTCATCCGCTCCGTTGCTCCTCCTCTTCCCAAAAAGTTGTACTTTTCGGGAGCGGTTTATATGGTTGTTTTTATTCATCCTCCGTAAAGTTCAGCAAAACCCGCATTGATTTTTCCATTCGTGAAAGTCCGCGGCGGATGTGCTTTGTGACGTTTGCGCGTGACGTGCCAAGAAGTTTTGCAATCTGTGATGAGTTGCAGTTGCGGAAATAATACATCTCAACGCAGAATTTCTGCTTGTCGGTCAACTGCTCATCCATTATTTCGTGAATTGCAGGCAAAAGTTTTCTGACCGCGTTTTCATTGTTGCTGACAAAGAAATTGCGGTTTGCGGATAAATGGTGGGCGTATTTGTCCATTTCTTCGTTGAATCTCATTCGCTATCATCTCCGTAGTAATTTTCAAGGATGTACGCCGTCTGTTTCATATCGCGTGACATATCGTACAGTATCAGCAGTTTTCGTCTGACCCGCAACAATTCCTCTCCGCGTGCAACTTTCAGCAGTGCGCGTGTGCGCTTGATTGACACCTGGAGCAATTCGTCCTGCTCACGGTAGGTGCGTGCTAATTCTTTCAAAGTCATTATTCTTCCTCCTTAAAATAACACGAAATGTGTTATTTTGGGTTAAAAATTTTTGCGGAGTTTCTCAGGCTTCCGCAAATCCTCAATTTGAGAATAGCATAGGAATTCAACTTGTTCAAGGTGTTATTTGCAGTAAAGTGGTGTGAAGTCCCAATAATGGTACTGCAACGCGGGAAGTGCAAAAAACTTCTTGCAAGGCAACACAATGTGTGTTAAAATTCGGACAGAGGTGATTGAAAAGTGTTGGAAGAAAGAATCAAAGAACTGCGTAAGCGTGACAAAATGACGCGTAAGGAACTTGCGGACAAACTTGGCGTTTCGTTAAGCACAATTGGTATGTATGAGCAGGGCAACAGAACTCCTGACCGTGCAAAACTTGAAAAATTGTGTGAGATTTTTAACGTAACCCTTGATTATCTTATGGGTCGCAAGACGATGCAACGCACTCTGCCGCACTCAAATGACATTATTGAAACGTTTGACCTGATGGCGTCGGACATTCTTGAACACGGAGGACTGATGTTCAACGGTGAGCCGATTGATAAAAATGAGGTTGAGCGTGTTGTGGAGGCAATGCGTCTTGGCATGATACTCAGGCTGCAGCAGGATCTTGACAAAAAGTAGTTTTGTTTAATGAGAGGTCTTGAGAATGGAGTACGTTAAAAGAATAGTGAATTCTCTGGTTGAAGAAAACGGCACAAACAATCCGTTTGAGTTGTGTGACAATCTTGGAGTGTTTGTTTTCTATCCCGATTTGCCGGAGAACGTGCAAGGGTTTTATTACAATATAAATGGATACAAAATAATCGGCATAAACTCCTCACTTTCCGATGAGCAAAGGCGTGTCATCTGTGCGCATGAACTTGGTCATTCTCTGCTTCATCCTGATATGAATGTGTTTTTTGCGATGAATCAGACAAACTTCCTGACCGAAAAATTTGAGCGTGAGGCGGATTATTTCAGCGTGTGTCTGCTGCTTGATGATTCGGTTATAAATGAATTAAGGCGCGGCGGTGAGCAGGTGACAGCGAGCACACTTTCCTCGCTGTGCCGTATGCCGCAAAAACTGATTGACCTGTGGTTAGGTGAGTCGGACTAAAAATATAATAAACTCCGTAAGCATATAGATAATACAAAACTTGTGCTTACGGAGTTGTGTTATTATGATGAATTACGTGTGGGGTGGAATGATTGTTTTCTCCGTTGTCTGTGCGCTGATAAACGGAGGAATGGAGGCCCTTACAACTGCAATTATTGATTCGGGCACTCAGGCGTTGACGGTGTTTTTCGGACTTTACGGAATGATGGCCCTGTGGGGCGGGCTGATGAATATTGCGGAAAGGGCGTGTGTGACGGATTTTATTGCGCGGATGATGTATCCGCTGCTGCGGTTTCTTTTCCCGCAACTCAAAAAGAATGGCAGTGAATTTGGTGCAATATCAATGAATCTGACCGCAAACTTGCTCGGACTTGGCAACGCTGCAACACCGCTTGGTATTTCCGCAATGCAGAAACTGCAACTGATAAACCCTGACAAAAGCGTTGCGACGGATGAGATGATAGTTTTTGTTGTGATGAATTCGGCAAGTATGAGACTGATTCCGACAACTGTTGCAATGCTCAGGGCAAACCACGGAAGCAATAGCCCGATGGAGATTATGCTTCCGTCCGTTATTACTTCGTTTTGTGCGTTGACGGCGGGGCTTTGTGCTGCAAAACTTTACGGCAGAATTGGTCGGGGGCGTGCGGTATGAAAAATTTTGGCGTGTACGCTTTGCCGGTACTGATTGCGATTATTATAATCTGCGGTATAATAAAAAAAGTCGGCGTATTTGACTGCTTCACAGATGGAGTAAAACGGTCGCTTACGTCGTCTTTCGGAATTCTCCCATCGCTTATGGCGCTTATTTTTGCGGTGTCGCTGTTGAAAGCGTCGGGAGGACTTGATTTGATTGTAAGGTTGCTGACACCCGTTGCTGAATTCTTCGGCATACCGTCGCAGGTGATGCCCCTTGCGGTTGTGTCACCGATTTCGGGCAGTGGCAGTCTTGCGGTTTTTGAGGGGATACTCAGCGAATACGGCCCTGACAGTTTCATCGGCAGGGTTGCGTCGGTAATGGTCGGGTCGAGTGAAACGTCGCTCTATGCTGTGACGGTCTATTACGGTGCGGTTTCAATCAGACGCACCCGCCACACGGTTGCCGCCGCACTGACTGCGGATATGACGTGCTTTATTGTCAGCGCACTGAGCGTGCGGATGTTTATGTGATTACAGGCGGAATTCGTTGATAAACTCCGTAAAATACTTTTCCGACAACTCAATCGTTGACGCGATTGACGGCGCGCACTCCTTGTTTTTTGTGAAGTCGGTTGAAAGTTTTGAAATATTGTAAAGCTGATTTTTCTGCATAAGTTCAGAGATTTCAAAAGAAAGGTGAGTTTTTGCCTTATTCTTTGACGGTGCTTTGAAGTTGAGCGTTGTGACAAGATTATACATTGAAAGAGTTATGTATTTTTCAACCGCATCAATGAGTTTTTTGTCACCCGTTTCAATAACGGTATTCATAACGTTGCTCATACAGTCGCGCATTGTTTCAATGTCAGAGCCGTTGTTGACACTTCTGCCCCTGACTTCACTGCAACCGAGCAGGTAGTCGCAACTTACACCGTAGTAATCGGCAATTGCTATCAGCATATCAAGGCTGCATTCCCGCACACCTTTTTCATAGTGGGAGAGAAGCGACTGGGAAATATTAAGATCAAGCGCAACAACCTTCTGGCTGAGTTTACGTTCCTTGCGAAGTGCGGTAAGGATGATTGGGAAACGATTCATAGCAAATACCTCCGAGAAAAATTATACAATCTGTATAATGGAATTGTATTATACTATATAAAAATGATAAAGTAAATTGTCAAAAAAACTAAATTTAGCAAGGAGTTTTTGGATAAATTATGAAAACTTATAAAATACATCTCATCCGTCACGCGTTGACGCAGGGAAACATTGAAGCAAGATATATCGGCCACACTGATTTGCCCGCAGTTGAGGAGGGGCTTGAAATAATCCGTGACCTGAGTGCACAGGGCTTGTACCCCAAGGCTCAGGTGTGTCTGACAAGTCCGCTCACACGTTGCAAGCAGACGGCGCAGGCAATTTATCCCGACCTTCAGCCCCTTGAAATTCCCGACCTGATTGAGTACAACTTCGGAGAGTTTGAGGGCAGGACTGCGGATGAACTTGTTGACAATGAAAGTTTCAAACAGTGGCTTCGTGGCGGCGCGGATGCAAAACCCGCTTACGGTGAGTCAAATGAAGATTTTACAAAACGTATTCAAAAGGCATTTTGTGCCGTTGTTGATGGCCTTATGAAAACCGGCACAACGGAGACCGCAATTGTAACCCACGCAGGTGTTATAATGACAATTCTTTCATCTTACGGAATTCCCGAATTGCCCATGAGTGAATGGACAATGGAAGGTGGCGCAGGATACACAATCCGCATCACACCTACCATCTGGATGCGTGGACAGAAGTTTGAGGTAATTGATTATTTCCCGTCAGAGCGTGACGAAGAGGAGTAATATGATAATTGAAAAGACGGCAGAGTTTGCCGGGTTGAATGATGAGCAGGTGAGTGAGCGCGTAAGTCAGGGACTTACAAACGCGTCAGTTGTGCCGCCGTATAAGACGGGTGTACAAATCGTCTGCTCAAATGTTTTTACATATTTTAATTTTATATTTGTGGCTTTTGGAGTGGTGCTGATTTTTGTCGGCTCATACAAGAGCCTTACTTTTATGCCTGTAATTGTGTTCAATGCGCTTATCGGCATCGTGCAGGAATTCCGTGCGAAGAAAATCCTTGATAAACTGACAATTGTCAGCGCACCAAAAGTAATTGTTATCCGCAACGGTGTTGAAAAGCAGATAAACAGTGAGGACTTGGTGCAGGATGATGTTGTCATTTTCAGCGGCGGCAATCAGATTTGTGCGGATGCGGTTGTTTTGAGCGGAGAAGTGAGAGTCAATGAATCGCTTTTGACGGGTGAGTCAACGGAGATTACAAAAAATCAGGGTGACAAACTTCTTTCGGGCAGTTTTGTAACGTCGGGCCGATGTGTTGCAAGGCTTGAAAAAGTCGGTGCGCAGTCCTATGCGTCACGCCTTGCGATTGAAGCGAAGAAATCGGACGGTGTTGGCAAACCTGAAATGATGCGCTCACTTGACAAGATTATTAAATTTGTCGGCATTGTGATTATACCAATCGGAATTTTGCTGATGCTTGTGTCAATGTTTATAATCAAAAACGATTTCAAACAGAGCGTTGTTTCAACCGTCGCGGCGCTTATCGGAATGGTGCCGGAGGGACTTTATCTGCTTTCAAGCGTTGCGCTTGTTATGAGTGCGGTGAAACTTGCTTACCGCAAAGTGCTGACCCATGATATGAAATGCATTGAAGCGCTTGCACGTGTTGACGTGTTGTGCGTTGACAAGACGGGTACAATAACAAGTCCCGAAATGGCGGTCAGGACAATTGTCAGTGTTGATGATTGTCCGTCAATTGAGCAGTTGGTGGGTGATTTTGCTTGCCAGATGTATGACGATAATGAAACAATCATAGCCCTTAAAAAGTATTTTGACGGCAGAGTGCCGCAGAAAAAGGCTGATGCGGTGACCGCGTTTTCTCCCGAATTCAAATACAGCAGCGTGACTTTTGGCGATACGCATTACGTTATGGGGTCGCCCGAATTCCTGCTTCGTGATAAATACGAAATAATTTGTGAAAAGGGCAGCGAATATCTTGAAGCGGGGCTTCGCGTGCTTCTTTTCGGCACGTGCGATGAAAAGCCTGACGGCACACAGATTAAGGGTGAAGTTTCTGCACTGGGACTTATTGTGTTTGAAAATCCGATACGTGAGAGTGCTTATGAAACGTTCAGATATTTTGATGAGCAGGGCGTTGAAATCAAGGTGATTTCAGGCGACAATCCTCTGACGGTTTCACTTGTTGCAAGCAAAGCGGGAATCAAAAACGCTGACCGATACGTTGACGCAACAACGCTCACAACCGAGCAGGAGGTTTCGGATGCACTGCGTGAATTCGCTGTTTTCGGCAGGGTTACTCCTGAGCAGAAACGGCAGTTTGTCCGTATTCTCAAAAAGCAGGGCAGGACGGTTGCAATGACGGGTGACGGTGTCAATGACGTGCTTGCGCTCAAGGATGCGGATTGCTCGGTTGCGATGGCGTCGGGCAGTGATGCGGCGGCGCAGGCGTCACAACTTGTTTTGCTTGATTCTGATTTTTCTGCAATGCCGTCAGTTGTGCTTGAGGGCAGACGTGTTGTAAATAATATCAGGCGTGCGGGAAGTCTTTTCCTTGTGAAGAATATCTTTTCAATACTGACCGCACTACTCTCAATCTTTGCGATGATGACTTATCCGATTATTCCGTCACAGATAACTCTTGTCAGCGTTTTCGCAATCGGCGCACCGGGATTTTTGTTTGCGTTTGAAATGGATAAAAGCAGAATCAAAGAAAACTTTATTCTGTCAGTTGTCAAAAACGCAGTGCCGGCAGGACTTACGGATTTTCTGCTTGTGGGCGCGCTGATGATATTGCAAAGTGTAATGGGTTTCCCCGAGGAGCAGATTGCAACCGCGGCAACGTTTATTCTCTGTGCGGTTGGCATTGTGATGCTTTTCAAAACCGCAATGCCGCTCAACCTTTACAGAGCGGGCGTAATCGTGCTGATGGCTGTTGGTATGATTGTTGCGGCAGCAGTGCTCCGGAGTATTCTTTTTGAGTTTGTTGCACTGAGTATAGAAACGGTTATTGTAACTGCTTGTCTGTCGCTTGCGTCAATACCGCTGATGATTCTTTTCACGGGAATAATCCGTCTGTTTGAAAAGCGTTTTGCAAAACATCATTCATAAAATATCTGTTGACAAAATTTCAATTAACATATATAATGGTATAACTTAAATATATCAAAGGCTGTGAAAAGGCAAAGACGGTCTGCATTACGCAAAGAGAGTCAACGGTTGGTGGAAGTTGACGGTGTGCATCCGTGTATAACTCACCTTGGAGCCGCACGTCCGAATTTTTCAAGACGTGCCGTCCGTCGCGTTAAGACGCAGGTTTTTGACCTTTGAGGGTTGCTTTGCAACTGAATTTGGGTGGTACCACGGAAGATTTTTTCGTCCCTTGTTTTTTAACAGGGGACTTATTTTTTTATCTCAGGAGGATTAGTTATGCAGGGTTTTCAGAAATATCTGCCCTTTGAGCAGATTAAAATAACTGACAGACAGTGGCCGGGCAAGGTTATTGACAAAGCGCCGATCTGGTGCAGCGTTGACCTTCGTGACGGCAATCAGGCTCTTGTTGACCCGATGAGCCTTGAAGAAAAACTGATAATGTTCAAATCACTTATAGACATCGGCTTCAAGGAGATTGAGGTTGGTTTCCCGTCCGCGTCGGAGACAGAGTATGAAATTTTGCGTGCGCTTATTGATGGCGGATACATTCCCGATGACGTGACAATTCAGGTGCTTGTTCAGGCGAGAGAGCATCTTATCAAAAAGACTTTTGAAGCAATCAAGGGCGCAAAGAATGTAATCATTCATTTCTACAATTCAACTTCCACTCTCCAGCGTAAAGTTGTTTTCCAGAAAGAAATGGACGGAATTATTGAGATTGCGGCTCAGGGTGCAAAACTCATCAGGCAGTTGAGCGAGCAGGCGGTTGCAGACGGAATCAATATCCGCTATGAGTACTCTCCCGAAAGTTTTTCAGGCACAGAGATGGACAATGCGATTGCGGTCTGCGAGCGTGTGCTTGAAGAACTTGGCGCAAGCGAGGAAAATAAAGTTATTCTCAACCTGCCGTCAACCGTTGAGATGTGCACTGCAAACACTTACGCTGACCAGATTGAGTATTTCTGTCGCAATATGAAGCACAGAGAGTACGCAATCATCAGTTTGCATCCCCACAATGACCGCGGCACAGGTGTTGCGGCGGCTGAACTTGCATTGATGGCGGGTGCTGACAGAGTTGAGGGCACATTGTTCGGCAACGGTGAGAGAACGGGCAACGTTGACATTGTAACTCTTGCAATGAATATGTACACCCAGGGTGTTGACCCGATGCTTGATTTCAGCAACATCCGTCAGATAAGAGAAATGTATGAGAATGTGACAAGGATGAAAGTCCATGAGCGTCAGCCCTATGCGGGAGACCTTGTGTTTACTGCATTCTCAGGCTCACATCAGGACGCAATCAACAAGGGTGTAAAATATATGCAGGACAGTGGCACGCCGTACTGGGAAGTGCCGTATCTCCCGATTAACCCTGCCGACGTTGGCAGACAGTACGAGCCGATTATCCGTATCAACAGCCAGTCAGGCAAGGGCGGCGCGGCATTTGTAATGCAGACAGTGTTTGGTTACAGTCTGCCCAAGGCGATGCACCCCGAGTTTGGTGACATTGTTCAGCGTGCTTGTGACAAGA
Source organism: Acutalibacteraceae bacterium (assembly GCA_045630445.1). Lineage (GTDB taxonomy): Bacteria > Bacillota > Clostridia > Oscillospirales > Acutalibacteraceae > RGIG7273. The sequence continues at coordinate 3,704 of JAZQTF010000067.1, read as the reverse complement.
AGGGTAAGGAACTTATGAGTGAGGAAATCTTTGACCTGTTCTCAAACGAGTATCTTGACCTTAAAGGTCCGCTTGTGCTTGTCAAGCACTCATTCAATGAGGAGTATGACAATGATGCTTCAACCGTTGAAATCAACGGCAGAATTATTTACAACGGTCAGGAAACAGTAATCAAGGGCAGTGGTAACGGCCCCGTTGACGCGTTCTTCAATGCGCTCAAAAACGTTGGCATTGATGGCTTTGAGTTTGTTTCTTACAGTGAGCACGCGGTTTCAAAGGGCGCTGACTCAAAGGCTGTTTCTTACATTGAACTGAAAGCACCGAATGGCAAAAACATCTTCGGTGTCGGCACATCCCACAACATCAACCTCGCTCCTATCAAGGGCGTTGTATGCGCAATCAACCGTTCAATTATCAGGGACGGAGAAATGAGGTAATCTGAAATGAAAACATATAATATAACCGTACTCAAGGGCGACGGAATCGGCCCTGAAATTGTTGATGAGGCTATCAAAGTCCTTGACAGAGTTTGTGAACTTTACGATTTCAAAATCAATTATAACTATCAGCTCATCGGTGGCAGTGCGATTGATGAAACAGGCGTGCCGCTTCCGCAGGCAACAGTTGACGCTTGTAAGGCGTCCGACGCAGTGCTTCTCGGTGCGGTTGGCGGTCCGAAATGGGACAAACTTTCAGGTAATGTAAGACCTGAAGCAGGACTTCTTGCAATCCGCTCCGCGCTCGGTCTTTTTGCAAATCTTCGTCCCGCACAGATTTTTGCACCGCTCAAATCCGCTTCTCCGATTAAGGACAGCATCATCGGCGATGAACTTGATCTGCTCGTTGTGCGTGAACTTATCGGTGGCATTTACTTCGGTGAGCGTGGCAGAAAGGAAGTAAACGGTGCTCCCGCCGCTTATGACACAGAGATGTATTCTGTGCCCGAGGTTGAGCGTATTGCAAGGGTTGCTTTTGACGCCGCAAGAAAAAGAAAGGGCAGGTTGATGAGCGTTGACAAGGCAAACGTTCTTGAATCCTCAAGACTCTGGAGAGAAACGGTAATCAGAATTTCCGAGGAATATCCTGACGTTGAACTGAGCCATATGTACGTTGACAACTGTGCAATGCAACTTGTAAGAAATCCCGGTCAGTTTGACGTTATCGTAACTTCAAACATTTTCGGTGACATTCTTTCCGATGAAGCGTCAATGATCAGCGGCTCAATCGGTATGCTCGCATCCGCAAGTCTTGCCGAGGGCAGCATGGGACTTTATGAGCCGATTCACGGCTCCGCTCCCGATATTGCAGGTCAGGGAATTGCAAACCCCCTTGCAACAATTCTTTCAACTGCAATGATGCTCCGCTACTCATTCTCCGAAAATGACGCAGCACAGGCGATTGAAAACGCGGTAAATGAAGCTCTCAAAAACGCAAGAACACCTGACATCTATGAGGAAGGTAAAGAAAAACTTTCCACATCCCAGATGGGTGACCTTGTTGTTAGTCTTTTGAAATAATCATAAATGAATAAAAATCACATCTTTGGGAAAATTATATTCAAAACAATTTTCTCCGAGGATGTGATTTTTTGCATAAGAAGGTAATGAAGCAAAAAACTGTCAGATTGTGGCGGGCAGTACTTATCATTGTGCTTAACGCGATGATAATTTTCTGCGCAGTTTATCCCGACATAAATGAGCCGTACTCAACGCAGACGCTTTCGCAGTATGGCTCGCGTGGCAGTGAGGTGCGACAGATACAGACAAAACTTAAAGAACTTGGATATTACAAGGGGAGCATTGACGGCATTTTCGGACGGCAGACAAAGAGTGCGGTGATTGCTTTTCAGAAGAATTGCGGGCTGACCGCGGACGGAATTGCAGGGCCGAAAACCTTGCTATATCTCGGCATTACGAGCGGCACTTCATCGGGTTATGGCGGCTATTCTGCGGCGGATGTTGAACTTCTTGCGCGTGTAATCAATGCCGAAGCGCGAGGGGAGAGTTACGTCGGTCAGGTTGCGGTTGGCGCGGTTGTGCTAAACCGCGTTGAGCATTCATCATTTCCGGACACGATTTCGGGCGTTATATATCAGAGCGGCGCATTCAGTTCGGTTTACGGCAAGAACTGGTACGTAACAATCAGCGACAGTGCGCGTAAGGCGGCGAAGGACTGCATCAACGGCTGGGACCCGTCGGGCGGCGCAATATATTTTTATAACCCCGCAAAGACATCAAACAAATGGCTTCGCACACGTCCGGTCACAACCGTCATAGGCGGCCACACATTTGCAAAATAAAAACAAAAACACGCCTTGACCACCAAGGCGTGTTTTAATTTTACCCATAATCAGAGCAGGGAAAGGATTTGCTTTTTGTATTCCAGAAATTCTGTTGTGAGATTGAAGTTGTCATCGCGTGGCTTTGGCTGGGTGATGACAATTTCATGCGTGATTGTGGCGGGTGAGCCGCCAAGCAGATATATGCGGTCAGACAAAAGTATTGCCTCGTCAACGTCGTGCGTGATGAAAATTGTTGAAAGTCTGATTTTATCCATCAGGTCAAGATACCATCTGTGCATTGAACTTTTTGTCAGCGCATCAAGTGCGGAAAACGGCTCGTCAAGAAGGGCAACGTTGCGTGAAAACATATATGTCCGCAGCAGTGCGGCGCGTTGACGCATTCCGCCTGAAAGCTGGTGCGGATATTTTTTCTGCGTTGTGGCAAGACCGAATCTGTCAAACAGTGCGGAAACCTCGGCGCGTGCCTGCTTTTTCTTTACTCCTCTGAGAATCAGCGGCAGAGCAACATTGTCCTCAATCGTGCGGTAGGGCAGGAGCATATCTTTCTGGAGCATATAACTGATATGTCCCGATTTGTTTGTAACATTCTCACCGTCAAGCAAAACTTCTCCGCTGTCGGGCGGCAGAATGCCCGAAATAATGTTGAACAGTGTTGACTTTCCGCTTCCGCTGACACCGAGCAGACACACAAGTTCACCGTCATTGAGTTTTAATGATACATCCTGCAGAATTGGCTTTCCGTCAAAACTTTTGCTTATGTTTTTTATTTCTAACTTTTTCATATTATTCCGGCAGATAGTCATTGGTGAAACCGTGAGCGGTGTCAATCTGACGCTCAAGCAGATTGTTGTCATTGAGCCACTGATAAAAGGTTTTCCATCGTGTTTCGTCAAACTCGCCCCAACGCTGTGCATCCGCTGTGTATTGTGCGGAGAGATACTCCTGACTTGCATAGACAAGTGCGGAGTGTGCTTTCAACTCGGGCGCGCAGTCCATCAGTATTTCTGCGGCCGCTTCGGGATTCTCTGACGCAAAGGTGTAACCCTTTGAAACCGCTGACAGAAATGCTTTTGTTGTTTCGGGATTTTCACTCATCCATTCGTTGTTGCCGATGATGACGGGTGTGTAATAATCAAATACGGGGTCAATGTCAGCAAATGCAAAGTAGTCAGTTTCAAGCCCTGCAACCTCACACGCGATTCCTGCCCAGCCGTAAAAAATCCAGATTGCATCAACTGACCCGCTTTTCAGTGCGGAAACCTCATCAGTGACGGTTGACGGAATGAGTCTGACAAGGTCAAAGTTACCGCCGTCAGCCGCCATTACGTCGCGGATTGTCGCCTTTTCAACGTCCATATCCCACGTTGCGTACTTCTTTCCCTCAAGACCTTTCGGGCTGGTG
>JAZQTF010000066.1:0-1825 GCA_045630445.1 Acutalibacteraceae bacterium | reverse complement strand
TCTTCTTACGAGTGGCAGCCCAAGCGTAATGAAAATCTTTCGTTTGAGGATATGATGTCCCGTTTCAAGCAGGTCAGCGATGAGAAGATGACTTCTCTTAAAAGACCGGAGAATAACAGGCGCACAGGCTTTTCCAAGAAGAACGGAAAATAAATTTCTAAAAAAGATTGGCGGAGCGTTGAAAAGCAACGCTCCGTTTTTGTATAAAGGTGTATGATTATGCTTATTATAAACGCAAAAATTTTAACAATGGCAGGGCAGGAGATTGAAAACGGTTTCATCCGCATCGCTGACGGCAGGATTGCTGAGGTCGGCAAGATGCGTGATGGCCTTACTTGTGATGAAGTAATTGACGCAAACTCCGCGCTTGTTATGCCCGGTTTCATTGATGCCCACACCCATCTTGGAATGTTTGAGGATTCATTGGGTTTTGAGGGTGATGACGGAAATGAGGACAGTGAGCCGTCAACTCCGCACCTTCGCGCAATTGATGCTGTCAACCCGATGGATAAATGCTTCACGGAGGCTCTTTGCGCAGGCGTCACAACCGTTGTCACAGGCCCCGGCAGTGCAAATGCAATCGGCGGTCAGTTGCTTGCAATGAAAACTTACGGTGAGTGCATTGATTTAATGACAATCAAATCACCCGTTGCAATCAAAATGGCACTTGGAGAAAATCCCAAAACGGTCTATAACGGCAAAGGTGAAACTCCCAAAACAAGAATGGCAACCGCATCAATAATCAGAACTCAACTTATCAAAGCCAAAAAATATCTTGCTGACCTTGAACGTTCACGCACTGATGAGGATTTTGATGAGCCGGAATATGATGAAAAGTGTGAAGCACTTATTCCACTTTTCACTGAGTCCTTGCCCGTACATTTCCACGCGCACAGAGCGGATGACATCTTCACCGCAATGCGAATCGGTGAGGAATTCGGACTCAATTATCTTATCGTCCACGCAACTCAGGGCCACAAGATTGCAAAATATCTTGCCGACAAAAACATCGGCGTGTTGAGCGGCCCGCTTTTGTGTGACCGTTCAAAACCTGAACTCAGTGACCTGACTCCCGAAAGCACGGGAATTCTTGACAAAGCGGGTGTTTCCTGCGCAATCGTCACTGACCATCCCGTAATTCCGATTCAGTATCTTCCTGTCTGTGCCGCGCTTGCGGTGCGTGAGGGAATGGATTATAACCGCGCACTTGAAGCAATCACAATCGGCGCTGCAAAACTCTGCGGAATCAGTGACAGAGTGGGCAGCATTGAGGTTGGCAAGGATGCTGACATCGTTATTTTTGACGGTGACCCGCTTTCAGTTTACGCAAAGCCGAAAGCAGTTGTTATAAACGGAAAAAGGGTGTTTTAATGAGAGTAGTAAACGCTTCTGAAATAATGCAGGTTGTTTCAAGATTGTGTGTGGAAGCAAACAAAAAACTTCCGCAGGACCTTGAAGCCTGCATCTCCTGCTGTGCCAAAAAAGAAACAAGGCCCATAGCGCAGGGGATTTTCAAGAATATGATTGAGAATATCGATGCCGCAAAAGAGTTGGACATTCCCATCTGTCAGGATACGGGTATGGCAATCGTCTTTGCGGAAATCGGCCAGCAGGTTTTCATTGACGGCAATTTTGAGTCTGCGGTCAATGAGGGCGTGAGAAGGGGATACGTTGACGGACTTCTTCGTCTGTCCGTTGTCAGTGACCCGCTTGAAAGGGTCAACACAAATGACAACACTCCCGCAATTATCTATACCCGACTTGTTGACGGTGACAAAATCAATATCACGGTTGCACCCAAAGGCTTCGGTAGTGAAAATATGAG
>JAZQTF010000065.1:0-9159 GCA_045630445.1 Acutalibacteraceae bacterium | reverse complement strand
CATGGCTACGATCCGACTTATACCAATCATACCTGTAAAGAGATTATGATCACTCGGGAAACCACCAAGACCCATTGTTGTTGAAGCAACAGGGATCTGAAGTTTTTCAGCAAATTCAAGTATTTCCTTCTGTGCACCTGCCGCGATAATACCACCACCCATATAGATCATCGGGCGTTCAGCTGAATTGATGTATTCAGCCGCTGTTTTGATCTTGTCAAGACGAAGTTTCGGCATCGGATCAGGCTGAATCTTTGCTTTCGGCTCGTATTCGCACATCAATGCGGACACATCCTTCGGCACGTCAACAAGTACAGGACCTTTTCTGCCACTGTTAGCGATTCTGAACGCTTCTCTGAGTGTGTCAGCAAGTTTTGTAACATCTTTTACAATGTAGTTATGTTTTGTAATAGGCATTGTAACGCCCGCTATATCAACTTCCTGGAAACTGTCTCGGCCGAGAAGAGAAGTAGGAACGTTACCGGTAATTGCAACTACGGGAACGGAATCCATATATGCGGTTGCAAGACCTGTTACAAGATTTGTTGCGCCGGGACCTGACGTTGCAATACAAACGCCAACCTTACCGCTTGCTCTTGCATAACCATCAGCAGCATGAGATGCACCCTGCTCATGAGCAGTGAGAACATGAGTTATTCTGTCCTGATATTTATACAAAGCATCATAGATATTAAGCACGGTTCCTCCCGGATATCCGAACACAGTATCAACACCCTGCTCAAGCAAAACTTCCATTATGATTTCTGAACCATTCTTTTGCATTGGAAATTCCTCCTTCAAAATAAAAAATCTTCGTCTTTAAAACTTAAAGACGAAGGATTAAAACCTACGCGGTACCACTTTAATTACTCAATTACGAGTCACTCAACATATCAGGCGTAAAGCCGAATACTACCCTGATAACGGTTGGGTAACCGTCGTCACCTATCAATTACTTTTCAGCAACGAACTCCAAGGTGATATTCAAGAGGGATGATTACCGTTTCACACCAACCAACGGCTCTCTGAAAAACACGACCATCTTTACTCGTCCTTGTCAACGTTTTTACATAATTTATTACTAATTTTTATAGCACAAACAGCCTACTTTGTCAACATCTTTTCAAGTGTTGCAAGTTTAACACTAATACACAAAAGTTCACTTGCAAGACGCAACTCATCAACACTCGGGAATGACGGTGCAATACGGATGTTACGGTCAGCAGGATCCTTTCCATACGGGAAAGTTGCACCTGCGTTTGTAAGAACAACACCTGCCTCACGGCTGAGTTGACAAACTCTCTTTGCGCATCCATCCATTACATCAAGGCTGATGAAATATCCACCTTTAGGACTGCCCCATTTGGCGATTGCTGTATCGCCAAGTTCACGTTCAAGTGTTTCAAGAACAATATCAAACTTCGGGCGAAGAATTGCAGCATGCTTATGCATATGGTCCTTGATTCCCTGTGCACTGCCAAAATACTTTACGTGTCTCATCTGATTTATGTTATTGTTACAGATTGTCTGAACGGTCATTCTGCTGAGAATATCCTTAATATTGTTATCAGAAGCAACAATGCAGGAAATACCTGAACCGGGGAAACTGATTTTTGAAGTTGAAGTAACTTCAATTACAATGTCAGGATTGCCAACCTGTTCAGCGTATCGGATGATATTGAGAAGATCCTCATCCTCACCAAGATGATGAACACAATAAGCATTGTCCCAGATAATCCTGAAATCAGGAGCAGCAGTTTTTAGTTCTGCAAGAGCCTTTACAACTCTGTCAGAGAATACCTTTCCCTCCGGGTTTGAATATTTGGGAACACAGAACATACCCTTTACACTGCTGTCTTTTACAAGTTCAGCAATGAGTTCAACGTCGGGGCCATCTTCAAGCATCGGAATGCTGATCATTTCAATGCCAAGATATTCACAGATTGCGAAATGACGATCATATCCGGGAACGGGACAAAGAAACTTAACCTTGCCCTGTTTTGACCACGGTTCGTGACCACAAACGCCCTTGAACATTGCGGTGATAACATAGTCAAACATAAGGTTAAGACTTGATGAGCCACCGATGATGACATTTTTAACATCAACGTCAAGCAAATCTGCCATTATCTTTCTTGCTTCAGGTATGCCCTCAAAACATCCATAATTACGGCTGTCAATACCGTTGATTGTGTCATAACTGTCAACCTGCATACAATTGAGCATATCCATAGTAAGATCAAGCTGATCTCTGTTGGGCTTACCTCTGGACATATCAAGAACAAGATTTTTGTTCTTAAAATCAATATATCTTTCTTCAGTTTCTTCCTTTAAGCGGAGAATTTCTTCCCTGCTGAGTTCGCAATATTTCATAATTATATAAACCTTCCTATACCACCAAAAGAACTTACATTATCAAATGTTTATTTTATTACAAAACTCATTTTTTTGCAAGTTATTTTATGCCTTAAAAGCATAAATTTTACAAATTATTTAAATCCTGGCCAATCATTGCGTCAAGGTACCAAAGGCCATCAACGCTCGAAACATTATAATCGTATGAAACTCCATCAATATCACTGACTGTCAGTGATGCGTAAATGCCATTATAATTCTTTACAACGCAATTTTCAGTATTATATTCGTTAACTTCAAACTCAATGAGTTTGTCAGGATTTACATACAAATATCCATCCTGTTCAATGTAAAGAGGATTGTCCCCACCGAACATCATTTCAATATATTCTTCCGCATAAACTTGAGTGAACGTACCGCGAATCAACGCTTCAAAACTATCACTTTCATATTCTGACGGTTCAACAAAATAATAAACCGTACCATTATCAGAAGTAGTTGTCTTGTTACCATATTCTACAGATGAAAATATTTTACAGTAAATATACTCCGCCTGATCAAGAAGCGGAAAAATTATATAATTGAAGTCGGGCATTTTATTCGCATCTTCATCAACATACTCCACCGGCTCACCACAAGACGAGAACGTAAACATCAACAAAGCAATTACAAAAACAGATAACAATTTTTTAGGGAATCCATATTTTCTCATACTAACACCCCTATTATTACTTTTGTCGTATATACTACCACAAAAGCGCTTATAAATCAAGAAATTTTAGTATTTTATGGTAAAAAACATTGCCATTTAAGCACTTGATATGATAATATGAAAAGTAAGATTAAAATTCAATTTTGAGGTGATTGAATATGACCACCAGAATTTATGATATAGCAATCATCGGTGCGGGTGCATCAGGGCTTATCTGCGCAATTTCTGCAGTAAAAACAAACAACAAACTCAAGATTGTTCTGCTTGAAAGCAATGATCGTGTGGGCAAGAAAATACTTGCAACCGGAAACGGCAAATGCAACCTTGCCAACGATGATACAAACGTTGAAAACAACTACTACAGCAACGATATCAGGTTTGTCACAAAAGTTTTTGATAAATATAATTCAAAGGACAATATAAACTTTTTCAAAGAACTCGGACTTATATGCAGGTCAGATGAAGAAGGCAGAATTTACCCGTTCAGCCAGCACGCATCAAGCGTACTTGATTGTCTGCGTAACGAATGTGACAGATTGAATGTTGAAACAATCTGCTCATTCAAGCCAATTTCTGTTAAAAAAGAAAACGATAAATTCAGAATTGAATCAAATGACTCTGTGATAATATGTAACTCCCTTATCATAGCAACGGGTGGTATGTCATACCTTGTTAACAGCAAATCATTCGGTGGATATGACATTCTTAAAACTTTCGGTCATAAAGTATCGGATTTGTATCCCGCATTGGTTGCGTTAAAAACAGACACACCTATCAAATCCCTTAAAGGTTTACGCTCCCCTGCCGTTGTTTCTCTTTACGAAAACTCAGAAAAAGTACAAACTGAAAACGGTGAAGTTCAATTTACAGAGCATGGTCTTTCAGGCATTGCGGTTATGCAGCTTTCGCAAAGAGTTTCACGTGGAATTGTTCAAAATAAAAAGTCTAAATTTGAAATTTCCCTTGACCTTATGCCCTTATATACCGAAGCAGAAATTGCAGAAATAATAAAAAACAAAACAAAATTAAACTCTGCAATATTAACAGTTGAAGTGCTTGGAGGAATATTCCACAAGATGTTAGGTCGGGCAGTTGTGCTTAAATCATTAAAAGATTCTGCGCCCGAAAAATGTGGCAATCTGTCTGATGCACAGATTAAAAATATTGCAAAAACAATAAAAGATTTCCGGTTTGTAATAACAGGCACACTTGGATTTTCCAACTCCCAGGTTACAGGTGGCGGTGTAAAACTCAATCAATTTAATCCTGACACCATGGAATCAACAATAGTTAACAGATTATACGCTGCAGGAGAAGTCCTTGATGTTGTTGGCGCATGCGGTGGCTTTAATCTCAACTGGGCATGGTCAAGCGGCAGAATTGCCGGAGAAAGTGCAGCAAAAAGGAGCATAAAAAATGCTTAGAATAAACTCAATAAAATTGTCACTTGATGAGAATGAATCTTTGCTCAGAAACAAAGCGGCAAAGAGCATTGGCATTGATGTAAACAAAATAACAAAACTGACAATCATCAAGAAATCAATTGATGCACGAAAAAAAGATAACATCTTTTATACTTACTGTGTTGATGTTGAAACTTCACTTGATGAAAAGAAAATCATTTCAAAAAAGAATATCAAAAACGTCACGATTGTTGAAAAGCAAAAGTATGAATTCAAACATCCAAAATCAAAACCTTCTGCCAGACCTTATGTAATTGGCTTTGGACCTGCCGGAATGTTTGCGGGCTTAATTTTGGCACGTGCGGGTCTTGAACCGATTATCGTTGAGCGTGGCGCTGAAATTGAAAAACGTCAGAAAGCAATAAGCAATTTCTGGACAACCGCCACACTTGACGAAGAATCAAACGTACAATTTGGAGAAGGTGGCGCTGGAACTTTTTCTGACGGCAAACTGACAACAGGAATCAACGATAAACGATGCAGGCTTGTTCTTGAAATTCTTCACGAACATGGCGCACCTGAAGAAATCCTCTACCTTGCAAAACCTCATATCGGCACTGATAACCTGCCAAGAACTGTCAAAGGAATACGTGAAGAAATAATATCGCTTGGTGGCGAAGTTCTTTTTGAAACGAAATTGACAGATATAATCATTGAAAACGGCAGGCTTACCGGTGTTTCATATATTCACAATGGCGAAAATATAACAAAACAGGCCGTTGATGTTATTCTTGCAACAGGTCATTCGGCAAGGGACACTTTCCGTATGTTGTATTCAAAACAAATCATGATGGAAAGAAAACCGTTTGCAATTGGTGCACGAATTGAACATTTACAAAATGATATAAATATTGCTCAATTCGGAAAGTTTGCAACACATAAAAATATTCCGTCTGCGGAATACAAACTTGTTTCTCATTTTGAAAACTTCAAAAGCGCATATACATTTTGTATGTGTCCCGGTGGCGAAGTTGTTGGTGCGACATCAACAAAAGGTGGCGTTGTAACAAACGGTATGAGCAATTTCCTGCGAAATGGAGAAAACGCAAACGCCGCACTGCTTGTCAATATTATGCCGGAAGATCTTGATGGCGACAACCCGCTTGAAGCAATCAGATTACAGGAAGAAATTGAGAAAAAAGCGTTTGAACTTGGTGGCGGAGATTATCGCGCACCCGCACAACTTGTTGGTGACTTCCTTAACAACAAAGCATCACAATCTTTTGGCAAGGTTATGCCAACATACAGACCGGGCGTAACTCTTTGTAACATTGATGAATGTTTGCCACAGTTTATTACACAGTCAATGAAACTTGCAATCACCGATATGGAAAGAAGGTTAAAAGGTTTTTCAGCATACGATGCAGTGCTTACAGCACCTGAAACAAGAAGTTCTTCTCCTGTTCGAATTGTGCGAGGCGACAACCTTGAATCCCCTTCCGTCAACGGATTATTCCCATGCGGTGAAGGTGCCGGATATGCAGGAGGTATTATGACGTCAGCCGTTGATGGTGTACGATGTGCTGAAATGCTTATTGAAAAATATTCCGTATAAATATCCCTTATCTGCAAATAATTTTACTCAGATCAATTTGCGGAGGGATGGAGCGTTTTTGCTCAACAATATGGTAAATTTAATTCTTTATGGCGATATCAAAGACAAAAGCATAACTTCAAAACTCTGTCGTGTCCTTTCGGGCTACGGCGGAGTTTTATATTTTTCTGATTCAAAAGCGGTAAAATATGGCGATATATCAGAAGTCAGATTCAACATTTACGAATGTGACAATCTGCGTGAAATATCAATTGAAAATTCAATTTTTATTTTCAAAAGCAAACAAACAAGTAACAGAAAAATCAAACTGTGCGACAATATAATCGTTATAACTGAGCCACACAATCACGCTGCAATTACTGCTATCAGTGAAAATCAAAACCCTTGTATTACGTGTGGAATGTCATCAAATGATACTGTAACAATTTCATCAATCAGTGATAACAGTGTAACGATAAGCATCCAGCGCAGCATAAAAGATTTGAAAAACAATGTCATTGACCCATGCGAATTCACATTAGAACTCAAAAGTTTCTGTGACGGCTATACGCTTTTATCAACAATATGCGCACTGATTGCGTATGACAGTAATATTTTAAGTCAGGGAACAGTAATATAACCTACAAATTTGTTTACAAAAACTTAAAAGATTTTATACAAATTAAACAATTATTTTATAAATTTATGTTGTATACTTGTTGTATAAAGCAGTACAATTGCTTTATCATAAAATTCTTGATCGGTCAGGAATTCAAGGGGGCTAATTTATGAGTATCTATTCAACATCATCCAATTCAAAACGAAGTACAAGGATTTTTGCAATCGCATTGTGCTTGGTTATGGTGTTCTCAGCGTTCATCTCTCCGCTTATGAATATTGAGATGACTGCATCAGCAGGACAGACAGTTTCAGGAACAAAAACTTTTAACAACATCAGTTACAAAGTTTATGTTCCGTCAGGTTATTCTGCATCAACTCCGATGCCTGCTGTTGTTTCTATGCATGGTTGTATGCAGCAGATGGATTCATTCGGCACTACAACACGAATTGATACATACGCAGAAAAAGAAGGATTCATCGTTATCCATGTTCAGCAATCATCATCAAACAACTCTTCAAGTTGTTTTAACTGGTTTGAAACCGGTGACCAGAAAAGAGGCGCCGGCGAACCGAAGGACATTGTTGACATCATAAACCACGTCAACAACTCATACAAGATTGATTATAACAGCATTTTTGCATACGGATTCTCTGCAGGTGGTGGTATGGCACCGATTCTTGCAGCAACATATCCCGATATATTCAAGGCTGTTGGTATAGGTTCAGGTCTTCCTTACAAATCCGCTACCGATATGACTGGTGCTTTCTCCGCAATGATGAGTGGTCCGACAGTATCAGCAGAAACAATTGCAAATAACATCATCACTGCAATGGGTTCATATAAGAGACCTGTTCCCGTAATCATTTTCCAGGGTTCATCTGACTACACTGTTGTGCCCAAAAACGCTGAACTTCAGGCACAGTCATGGCTTATCGCAAACAATAAGATGGGCGCAAATATCAACACAACTCCCACCACAACAACTGACACAACAAGCGGTGGCAAGAAATTCACACGTACCGTTTATACTGATGCAAACGGACGCAGAATGATTGAATCATTACTTGTTGACGGAATGGGTCACAACTGGTCAGGCGGTGACGGTTACAACTTCTCAGAGCCTAACGGACCGAATGCTACTGAATATATGATTGATTTCTTCAAGCAGTTTATCGGTGAGCAGACAAACGTAACCATTCCTGTTACAACTATTTCCCATCCGTCAGGAACTTACACAAATGAAATCACAGTAAGTTTTTCAACCGACATTAACGCAACCACTTACTACACAACCAACGGCACAACACCCACAACTTCATCAAAAGTATACACAGGTCCGTTTACTGTTTCTCAATCAACAACTGTCAAATACTTCAGCGTAAGTGAAGATGGCGGCGTAGAAAGTGTTAAAACTGCAAATTACACAATCAACATCCCTGAAAAAGATACAACTCCGCCCACAACTGCTCACACACCCACAGCGGGAGTTTACTATGAAACTATCAGCGTTGAACTAAAAACAAATGAAACTGCAACAACTTACTACACAACAGATGGTTCAACTCCGACAACATCTTCTACTAAATACACAACACCGATTACTGTTTCAAAAGACACAACAATAAAATACTTCAGCGTTGATACTTCAGGAAATACTGAAAGCATCAAGAGCGCATCATATATAGTAATTACAGGTAATGAAACCGGCAAATATGAAACAGTTACTTCAAACGGTATTGACCACAACATCTACATTTCAGGCAAATACCGCAGCGGTTACTCAATGCCACTTGTTGTTATGCTTCACGGCGATGGCCAGACACCTGAACAGTTGGCAATATCAACAGGCATGAACGAACTGGCTGACGAAAAAGGTTTCCTTGTCCTTTACGTCAAATCTGCAAGCACAAACCCCATCAGCGCATGGGATTGGTACACACCTGCAACACAAAACGGCAACGGTGACAGTGCTTATGTTTCACAGGCAATAACAACAGTTATCGGCAAATACTACATCAACAGTGATAAGATTTATGCGCTTGGTTTCGGCTCAGGCGGTGCTATGGCAAATGCAGTTGCAGCAACCAATCCGTCACTTATCGCAGCAGTAGGTATTGTTTCAGGTGCAACATTCGGCAGTGCAAGCACATTGACAGAAGCAGAATACGTCAAAGCAACCGGTGCAAATGTTTCCGGCAGTCTTATTACAGCAGCAATGGATGATACTCAGAAGTTTGTTCCTGTAATCGTATTCCATGGCGAAAACGATAACGTTTTTGCACCTGCAAATGCATCACAGATAATTGCTCAATGGGCAACTGCAAATGACGTTGCTGACAATGGCATCGCAGACGGTTCTGTTGACGCTACAGCGGACTCAGCAACAACATCAACATCCAACGGTTTGCGTTACACAAAAGAATCCTATAAAAACACAAATGGTTAAGTCGGATCGTAGCCATGTCGTTCTGTG
>JAZQTF010000064.1:0-2492 GCA_045630445.1 Acutalibacteraceae bacterium | reverse complement strand
GGAGCGACGCCACCCATCTGCTTGAGAATTGCGGACAGCTCACCTTTCTTACCCAAAAACTTTACCCGAAGCTCCTCAATAGCGGCAAGGTCCGCTGCTGCTTCAAGTTCTTTTGCGGCTCTTTCTCTTATTTCTTCAAGTTTTTGCCTCATAAAATTACATCCTTTCAACGTTATTTAGCAATAAAAAAACTCCGTCCCCTTATTGCGTAAAGGGACGAAGTAAAACTCTCCGTGGTACCACCCAATTTCCCATCATATAAGACGGGCACTCTTTAAGAAATATAACGGTTTCAACCGTCACTCCCTAAACCGTAAAGCATCAGGAATGCCGCTCCAAAGTGAACTTCAACGTAAAAGAATTGTACGGACGCTTACAGCCACGACGTCCGCTCTCTTAACATTTTTTACGCCTACTCTCTTTTTCATAGCGTTATCCTTTGCATTATACCACTGAATCAAATTTATTTCAAGGGTTAATTGTCAATTTCTGCAACGTTTTGAGAATGTTTACGCACTTTTTTGAACTCTTTTTCCATCCAGACGATCACGGAAATCAGAAACGCTACAACAAACACCCAGATATCAGTCCTGCCAAGAGGTATTCCCGCCCTTGCCATAAAGTAGGCTGAATGCTCATAGCCAAGCAGAATTGCAATCCACTCCGCAACAACCACAACGCGCCCCGCAATAAGTGCGATACACGCGCAATAACTTATCATTGCAAAAAACGGCATCCAATTTTTCGGCCATTTGAACATTGGCTTGACTACCATAGTTTTTGTATTGTAAAATAACATCAGATAAAACTCAAAGAAATTATTAACCTCTATTTTCGGTGTCTTATACCTGACAAATGCAACATGAGAAAACAGTGCAAAAACAACGATGGCAAATATATTTGTCAGCATAAGCGCAATCCAGCCGAATTCAAAAACGGCTGAAATCGGATTGCCCTCATCAACAAGGTCAGGTGTGCCGATAAACGTCAGCAGTATATCGGAAATTGTGAGAATTAAAAATAACAATGTAAAAGTTAAAGACTTTTTATTGAACAACTTTTGCACTCCTTTCTTAAAACAAATCCGAGGTGAAACTATTATGGATTATAACACAGAAATTATTGAAATTACAAGCGGAACTGTCAAAGCACTTTTGCCACCGCGTCCCGCTGACGCAAACAAGGGCACATTCGGCCATTTGTTATCCGTCTGCGGTTCAATGATGATGCCGGGTGCGGCAGTGCTTGCAGCAAGCGCCGCCGTAAGAATGGGCGCAGGACTTGTCACCGCAGCATTTCCGACAGCGGCATATAGTGCAATCGCACCGCATCTTGTTGAGCCTCTGCTCTGCCCTATGCAGAGCGATGAAAACGGTTTCTTCTCCGCTCAAAGCCTATTTGGCCTTATTGACAGACTCAAGAAAGCAACCGCTTGCCTTATCGGTTGCGGACTTGGAAACACAACCGACACACAGACAATCGTCAGGGAAATGCTTTTACGCTCAGATAAACCGATTGTCCTTGACGCTGATGGAATAAATGCAATTTCAGACAATATAAATATATTGAACGCAGTTTCAGTCCCCGTTATCCTTACCCCTCACCCCGGTGAAATGTCACGTCTTTGCAAAATCAGCATAAATGAAATTCAGCAAAACCGCGTTGAAGTTGCTATGAATTTTGCAAAACAGACAAAGACCACAGTTGTCCTCAAAGGTGCGGGCACAATTATTGCAACACCTGACGGAAAATGCTACATAAACAAAACCGGCAATTCCGGCATGGCAAAGGGTGGCAGTGGTGACGTACTTGCAGGAATGGTCGCTTCTTTGCTTGCACAGGGAGCATCCCCCGAAAACGCCGCAATATGTGCCGTTTATCTTCACGGTGCGGCGGGTGACCTTGCAGCAGACAAAACCTCAGAGCGAGGAATGACTCCGAGCGATATGGTCAGCATTTTACCGCAACTGCTTTCAGATTACGAATAAAGTCCGGTGATTTAGTATTGCAAAAAATCGGCAGATATATTCTTGTTGTTATGTTTATTGTACTGATTATAAGCGGTTGCTCAGCCAAAGATAACACAGCACACACCGCTCTGCCGCCAATGTTTGAAAGTGATTTCAGTGCAAATGTCGGCAAACTTGAAATAAGCGGTCACATCACAAGAAATGAAACAGGAATATATTCGCTCACAATAACAGAACCTGAAACTATTGCAGGGCTTGAAATTGACTGCATTGGCGAAAACATAACCGTTACAATCGACGGCACACAATTTGAAACACAAGCATCGCTCTACCCTGCAAACAATTTTGTAAAATCAGTTGTCAACGCAATTGACACACTTTGCAAAAATAATTCTGTGTCCGTCACACGTTCAGACGATTTTAACAGATACGAGGCGGTTTCACAGTCATCAAAGTTTTACGCACTGGCTGAACAAGACACAGGCAACATTGTTTCACTTGTTATTGAATCAGCTGATATAT
>JAZQTF010000063.1:0-9028 GCA_045630445.1 Acutalibacteraceae bacterium | reverse complement strand
CTTTTCCGCAGAAAAGCAAGTCCAACAGGGGGAGCCACGAAAAAAGTCACTTTTGTCTACTGATAAAGGTGACTTTTTTCAATGATATTCGTTCCTTGCGGAACGGGTGATATATCTTCGATATGATATCGCACTATCGTGCGATGATATATGCCTTCGGCATATGCAGGAACGGATATTATATCATATTTTCACGGAGTGGAAATATATCATACGGCAACGCCGTATATCATATCGCGACAGCGATATATCATTGAAAATTGCAACAATTTATGATATAATTCTAATGAAAGAAGGTGCTTTAATGTCCGAAAACAAATTACTTGACTTGTCTTTTGAATTTGCTGTTGCTATTGTTACCCTTGTTGATGGCGTAACTGCACCGAAAAGCTCTTATATGACCGATCAACTTGCACGAGCAGGTACATCGGTTGGAGCAAATATCCACGAAGCACAATACGCACAGAGCAAGAAAGATTTTGTTGCAAAGTTGGAAATCGCTTTGAAAGAATCTAATGAAACAAGTTATTGGTTAAAGCTGATGTATGAAACCAATAGAATCGATATCACCACATATCAATACACAGAGAAACTTTGTGGCAATATTCGCAGACTGCTGATTGCCTCTTGCCTCACGGCAAAGGAGAACACTAAATGAAGGAATATGTTATTAAGAGCGAAGGTTTTTATATTTGCTTTCAGTTGAAAGTTTTTGAGTCCGATGTTTCGTATTCATCTAATACAATTCTTACCATTTCTGTTATTAGTGATAATTTTTCCGCTAATACAGATATGGATATAGATATAAAGTCGTTTGTGGTTTTTATCGACGCCTTATCTTCTCTATATACAACATTAAATGGCACAGCTATCATTCAAGAACCATATGGAGAGCAGCAATATATTGAATTGAGTGCAGATCGCTCCGGACATATTAACATCAGAGGCAAGTTGAGCTCAAACGGCCGAGGCGGCTTTCTCCAGGAGTTATCTTTTGAAAATTGCATTGACCAAACATATCTGCCGGAGTTTATTGGCAACCTGTCTTCGTTTTGCTCCCGGTATAGATAACATTACTTTTGGGCTTTCTTACCTCAATTCTGCTCCGTTTAGGTAGTCTTTCGCAATAAAGAGGAAATGTGACCATAAGGTTATGTTTCCTCTTTAATTTTTGTTCATAATTGTTCGTAATATGATATAATCTATTTAACTATTGAAAATAATTTATATTTTTTATATAATGCATAAAAAGAGTTTGAAAAAAGATATCCAAAGAAGAAAGGTTATTTTCTTTTATTCATACAATAAAGATTAGTTAGCGGAGGTAATTTTATGAGTAATTCATCGAATGAAAAAATTAATTTACGGACTGTTTTAATCAACATTTGTCCACTCCTCGCAATTCCTGTTTTTTTAATTTTAGGTTTTTATCAAACTCCGTTTATAATTCTCGCAATTATATGGCTAACAATTAACAATTATCGTGTTTTTAACAAAATTTACTTATTTATCATCACACAGCTCATCATGTTGGGTTCACTTGTAATCTCCAACTCAATCAGCACAATCCTTTTTCATTTCTTTATAAGTGATGACTATGAGTCTCTTTTAATTAGTCAACTTTTTACGCAAATTGAAATAGCTTTTATTATAGCAAGCACTGTCATCGTTTCAATCGTAAAGTTAATATTAAAAAGAAAACGAAGTAAAAACAAAGCATAACCACCAAGCCAATGGTGGTCATGCTTTATAGTTGAGCAAACCAAAAGTATGTGAAGCAGATGGTCGCCTCCGCTTCCGGCACCACAAAACTCCCGAAGCTATATGTTTCGGGAGTTTTGTATTGTATAAATATAAAAAAATAAGAGTATTAAGCAAAACAAAAGGCCCCTGACAATACAGACAAGGGCTTTTGTTTTTAAATATTATTTATACATTTCAAGCATGTTGAGAGCAAGTTCCTTCACTAAATCTTCTGTCTGTTCGTCATACTCATATTCTTCAATAATAACAAGGCGTTCTGGTGTCAGACGAACAATTACAAACATATATTTTTCATTATATTCAATGTAAGTATATTCCTGATAAGCATCAAGCAAAAAATGTTCTCCGTCATCAGCCTTTTCAACAACCTTTGCTTTGACTGTTACATCCTCGCAATCACGATATTCAAGGTTATATGTTTCTGAGCTTATGTATTTGTTCTTTGCTTTTCTTGCATCACCACCACCAAAAATAATGATGAGTAAAAGAATTACAACCAATGCAACGGCACCAATTTTAATCCATTTATAATTCTTGCTGCCCTTTATTTTCTGTACCATTTCATTATTGCTGATTTTTTCTTTTGCATTTGAAATAACTGTGTTTGTTTCAAGTTTAGACATTTTGACTCCTCCATCCTACTATTCATCATCCTGTGATTTACTGTCATCAGCACCATCTTCGTTTTCTCCTCCGGTCTTTTTTCCTGCCCCGGCCACCTTGCCTATGATAAAAATTATCAATGCGATAATACCGATGATAAGCGCAATTTTCCAGGCAATCCACGCAAGGACAATACCGATTGCCCAGCATATTCCAAAAGCAATTGCAACACTTGTGCAGTTATATACAATGGCTGTAATGCTGTTCATCAAAGCAAGGAAAATCGCAACACCTATTCCTAATCCAATAAGGACTATAATTGCATCCATTACACGTCACCCCCTTATTGTTTATCAAAAACTTTACTCAACCAATATGGTCTTTCAATATTTTCCTTATCCATTTCTCCGTATATCCGTATTTTGGAGCAAGTTGTGGGATGTTCTTTCCATCATATTCGCTGACAATCTGACTGACTATAAAGTCTTTACCAAAAAGTTCTACAGGGAAAAACATTTGCGTACCCCTATATTTTGAATGTATCTGTAACGCGCACTCTACGCCAAGCAAATCAGCAATCTCGCTATAAATCCCGTTAAGATTTTCGCTCTTGATGTCCTTACTGCCATTCAATAGCCTCACACCTCTCATATTGTCAATCCTCCTTGCAGAATTATAAAATACATATACGGAAGTTCATAGTTAAGACGGTCAAGAATTTGTTCCCTGTAAAGTTCCATAAAAAATCCCACCATATAGCCATCTTCCTTACGTTAAAAATTTTAATCGTAAAGATGGTCATATAGTGGGAATCATCTTTTTTGTTTAATTTTAAAGAATTTTTACCTTATCTCCTTGTGCACGAAGCCACATATAAATGCCCTCGCCATACGCTTCAGCAGAAATTACGTACTTTTTGCCATCCTGAGATATTATTTTCGCAGTCGGCAGTTTATCAAGTATTGCTTCAAGCACACCTGTATATTCAAAAGTAACTCTCTGCAATTCGCCCATATACATAAACTGTGTGCGTTGCCTGAACTGCCCCTCGTTAAAGCGATGTCTGTAAGGTATATCAAACGTTTCACCGGTAATTTTAAGATTACTTATTCTGTCAATTCTGAAAACAACAGGCACATCTTCCTGCTTAAACGCATCATATACAATCAGGTAAAAATAAAACTCCGAAAACAAAATTGAAACCGGTTTTACAACCTTGTGCGTCTGTTTGTTATCCTGACGCACATAATCAAATTCAATAACCTTTCTTTCAGTTATTATGCGTGACAACTGCCATATTGGCGACAAAAGCTCTTTACCATGCTGCAATGGAATGTAATTATACAACTCATTACGGATTATTTCTTCGGCAGTTTTGCGGTCATTCGGTGAAATCTGCATTATAATTTTTTCAACAAGAACTGAGATTTCCTTTTTGCTGAACGCACGGCTTTCAAGAAGCACCTTACAAACCGCAACCGCCTCTTCATTTGTAAGCCACTCATACACACATCGCACAAGATGATAAGTGTTTTTGGATTTATTATATAGTATTGCTGTTCCACTCTCATCAAAATGATTTTCCGATAAGTACGCACGTAGATCATCAATATCTCTCTGCACAGTTTTAAGGGATATACCAAATTCATCTGCAAGTTGACGCTTACTGATTTTCTCGCCTTTATTAAGACGCTCATATATATTAAGTAATCGAAACGCTTTATTTCCTTTGTAATCCAATCCTACGCTCATTTTTCACCCTCCCTGCATTAACTAAATAATATTATAGCACCGAGCCTGTTATTTTGTCAAAACAAAAACCACTCACAACATCTTTGTTATGAGCGGTTAATTTTAAAACATTTTTTCAAGAATACCTGTATGGTCTAAAAGGATTTTCACACCCATAATAATCAGCACAACTCCACCGACAAATTCCGCTTTTGATTTATATTTAGCACCAACAACGTTGCCGATTTTTACACCTACTGCAGAAAGTGCAAACGTAATCACACCAATAAAGCTGATTGCCGGCACAATCTTAACATTAAGAAAAGCAAAGGTTACACCAATTGCCAACGCATCAATACTTGTTGCAACCGCAATCGGCAACATTGATTTGACTGAAAAAGAACTGTCAAGTTCTTCATCGTCATCATCCTTTGAAAACGCTTCCCTTATCATATTGGCACCTAATATAAGGAGCAATCCGAAAGCAATCCAATGATCAACGCTTTCTATGTATTCCCTGAATGATGCACCAAGTAAATAACCAATCAATGGCATAGTTGCCTGGAATCCGCCAAAATACAAACCAACAACAGCGGAATGTTTATAACTTACTTTTGTTACTGAAAGACCTTTACATATTGATACAGCAAAAGCATCCATTGCAAGACCTACCGCAAGCACAAACAGCTCAACAATCCCCATCCATATTCCTCCTGTCACCTTTAACTACCATATTATTATGCAGATTTTTTCATATTTTTCAACCCGTTACGACAAATGTTTTTATTTTTCTTGACACTGTCATAACATAAATATTATAATATATCAAAGCATATACTTAACAAGATATATGCCACAATATTCAATTTTAGAAAGGTGATAGTTATGCAATACTTTTTTATCGTACTTGCAATATTCGTATTCATCGTGCTTGTTGCAAATCTCAAGATTGTTCCCCAGGCAACCGAATACGTTATTGAAAGACTCGGAAAATACAAGAAAACATGGAGCGCAGGTCTTCATTTTCTCATCCCTGTTATTGACAGAGTTGCAAAGAAAGTTACTCTCAAAGAGCAGGTAATGGACTCCCCTCCTCAGCCGGTTATCACAAAAGATAACGTTACAATGAGAATTGATACCGTTGTTTATTTCAGAGTTTTTGACTCAAATCTTTTTACTTACGGTGCAGTTAATCCGCTCAGCGCACTCGAAAACCTTACCGCAACAACCTTGCGTAACATCGTTGGCGAACTTGAACTTGATGACACGCTCACTTCCCGCGACACAATCAACGGAAAAATGACAGAAATCCTTGACTGTGCAACTGACCAATGGGGTATCAAAGTTAACCGCGTTGAACTTAAAAACATCATTCCCCCTGCTGAAATTCAGAACGCAATGGAAAAGCAGATGAAAGCTGAACGTGACAGACGTGAAACACTTCTTGAAGCACAGGGTCACAAAGCAGCAGTTATCACAAGAGCTGAAGGTGACAAGCAGGCAATGATTCTTGCCGCTGAGGGTGAACGTGATGCAAGAATTGCAAGAGCAGAAGGTGAAGCAAAAGCAATCTATCTTGCAAAGAAAGCGGAAGCAGACGGCCTTGCAGCACTTAAAGAAGCAGGCGTTGATGAAGCAGTACTTGAACTCAAAAAGTTTGAAGCACTTGTTGCTATGTCAAACGGTACAGCATCAAAAATCATCATCCCTACTGATGCAGTAGAAATGACAAAAAAGAACGTTATTTTCTCCGAAACATCAGGTCTTGGCGACACAACAAAACCCGCTGACAAACCCGAAACACCCGCTGCAAATGACGTTTGCTGTGACTAATTAAACAATCCGTACGGCGCAGGACTTTCCTACGCCGTATTTTTATTGCATAAACAAAAGGCAGAGAAATCCGTTTGGACCCCTCTGCCTTTTTTATTTAATTACATAGCAACGTTAAGAATGTAATATTCTTTGATATATTTGCCTGTTTCAGAAGAACGAAGATCAAATGCATAAGAAGTTGTATCACTCGGAATATCGGTCTTTACAGTCCATACATAATCACCGTTATCTGCAACTGTGTAACTGCCAACTGCAAGGCTACCGCCAAGATTGTCAGCCGTTGTTAGCTTGATTCTGTTATATGCACCTGACTGAGAAACAACTGTAAACACAAGTTTTCCGTTTTCGATTGAATAAGTTACGGACTTGATAATCTCTTCTTTATCGTAACCATCAAATTCAACAAGATAGTAACTCTTGATATACTTACCTGTTACTGATGAACGGAAGTCAATTGCATAAGTCTCCATATCTTCGGGAGCATTAACCTTGACTGTCCATACATAATCACCGTTTGCATCAACTGTGTAACTGCCAACACCAAGGCTTGCACCGGGATTATCAGCGGTTGAAACCTTGATTCTGTTGTAATCACATGCTGATGTTACAACTGTAAAGATGAGTTTGTCATCTTCAACGTTATAAGATACAGATTTAATTACATTTGTATCAATCGGCTCAACAGTAAAGAGATAGTAATCTTTAAGATATTTACCGGTTGTTGATGAACGAAGGTCAAACGCATACTCTGTCTTTTCTGTGGGTGCAGTTGCTTTTACTGTCCATACATAGTCGCCGTTGGCGTCAACCTTATAACTACCTACCGCAATACTTGTGCTCAGATCATCTGCTTTTGACAACTTGATTCTGTTATAAGCACCTGCATATGTTGTTATTGTAAAGATGATTTTATCTTCTTCAAACGTATAAGTTACAGACTTTACAACTTCAATAACTTCTACTTCTTGTGTAACATACTGTTTGAGATACTTGCCGGTCTCAGAAGAACGGACATCAAACGCATAAGTTGTTGTTTCAGTAGGCGCAGTTGCTCTGAATGTCCATACATAATCACCGTTTGCATCAATTGAATATGTTGTTCCTACTGCAAGGCTGCCGCCAAGATTGTCAGCTGTTGTTACCTTGATTCTGTTGAAGTCACCCGCTGAAGTTACAACGGTAAAGTAAATCTTATCATCCCTAATTTCGTAAGAGGTTGATTTGATCGGATTTTCTTCTTTCTCAACTTCAACCGTTACGTCAGTGTAATAATACTCACTGATATAAACACCTGATTCAGCATTTCTGCCATCAAAAGCGTATTTTGTTGTGCCGTCAATTACGGGCACTGCAAGAGACCAGATGTAATATCCATCAGCATCAATTGTGAAATCGGATGTGTACTTGATGTAACCTTTAAGATCATTCTCAGTTGTAACCTTAATTCTGTTATAATCAGGAGATGTCTTGACTGTAAACACTACCTTATCACCATTGACAACATATGTAACGTCATAAATTCCTGTCGGAATAGTTTCAGGCTCAATCTCTTTCTGGTCGCTGACTATAACATCGGTGCCATTATTTTTAAGACTGTCAACGATGCTTGCGTTCTCACCGCCTGCTGTAAGGTCAAGACGGTTCTTACTGAAATCAGCATCAAAAAGATAATTGAACGGGTAATTTGCAAAAACATCAAGAGATTCAATCTCGTTATCTGCAAAATAAAGATAGTTTACAAGAAGAAGGCTCTTCAGATAACTGATATCAACAATATCGTTTCCACTACAATTCAAGTTTCTGAGGCTAGTCAAACTTGCAAATGATGTGATTGTTGATACATTGTTATTTGCAAGCGAAAGTGTAATAAGATCACCAGCACCACCGAGTGACAAACGATTCGTACCATTATTATCAGCCACAAAAACAAGCAAGCTGGACAAGCCTGATAAAACGATAGTGTGAATACGGTTGTTACTTACATTAACATACTGAAGTTCAGCACAATCAGCAAGAGCGTCAACATTTGTCAATGAGTTATTGCTAAGATCAACATATTTAAGGTTAACAGCATATTCAAGACCGGAAATATTTGTGATGCCGAGACCGGAAAGGTCAATACCATAAATCATTTCCATCTCTGCTTCACTGAGATCACCGTCACCATTCTTATCGTAACCTGCATTTACAATAGCATTTTTAAGATTCCAGTCCGCAAATGATACTGCATCATTAGCAGCATAGGTAGCAGCACTATCTCTCAACGAGTATGTGGAAGCACCTGCAACTCCTGATGTAACAATAAGAGTTGCATTGGAGAATGAAACAACTGCTTTACTGAAACCATTTGTTACTGTTGAGCAAATTCTGAACTCAACATGGTTGTTAAGATACTGATAAGCAGATGCAGGAATAACAAGATCAACATATCCGGAAGATACGGGTGATGCAGTTGCAATTCCTGTTGCACTTGCACTTGCGCTGAAGTCAGAAAGTTGAATTCCTGCACTACCAAAATAACCATTAGCAACATCAATGCTGATTGATGTTACAACGGAACTCCAGTCAGCAACGTGGAGTCTGAGTATAACGCTTGAAGCGCTTGAGAAATCAACACCACTTGTGTTAAATGAAACAATACCTCTGATGGACTCTCCGTTATACATACCCGCAAGACCAGCTTGAACAGCATCTGTGCCATATCCAAAGATATTTATCTTACCAGCGTAACCACTGTTGGACTTATCGTATGTAATATCGATTGTTGAGTATTCTTTCTTTACGATTACGTACTCTCTTGTTTTTACTTCTTCAACATTACCTGCTGTGTCAACGCTGAAGAATTTAAGAGTTGTTGTTTCTGTGATTTCAATAGGTGCTGTGTAAACAGCAGATGAAGTTGTCGGAGTTGAACCATCAAGTGTGTAATAAGTTGTTGCTACTTCATTTGTGTTGATGAATACCAACAAATCCACATCATACGTGCCGCCCTCAGGAAGAGTTGATGTAATGGGAGCGGTAATATCAATTTCACCCGGCTCAACATAATAATCATTATTATCTGTGCCTGAGAAGAAAATCCAGATAAGCTCAC
>JAZQTF010000062.1:0-10555 GCA_045630445.1 Acutalibacteraceae bacterium | reverse complement strand
ACACAGCTTCCAACCGCACTTGCACCTTTTTCCCACCCGCCGTCCACAATTACTGCGGTCTCCAGTGATGAACAATTCCAGAATGCCCAGCCGCCAAGGCGACTGACACTGCCCGGAACTGTGATATGAGTCAGCCCTTTGCACGAGTCAAACGCACTTTCTCCGATTTCATCAACTGTTTTCGGGAGGATAATTTCTTTAAGTTTTTCGCAGCCGCAGAAAGCCCAGCCCTCAATACTTTTAACATTCTTTATATTGGTCACTGTTTCAAGATTTTCACAACCTGAAAACGCACGTATTCCTATATATCTGAGGCTGTGTGGCAAAGCGACGGAGGTTATTTTTTTCTGGTTTATAAAACACGCTATTCCAATCCTGACGACACCTTCGGGAATTGTAATTTCCGATTCATTATTAGTAAATTCGGTGAGAGCGTTATTGATTATTGTAAATCCATTAAACTTTATCAGGATATTGTCAACGATTGAAAAACCTTTTTTATCTGAAAGCTTGTCGCAACCGTGAAAAACCTTTTTGCCGAAATTCACCTTATCCTGATTACAAACAACGTTGGAAAGATTGTTGCATCCCCTGAAAGCTTCCGCTCCGACAAGAACTACGCTGTCAGGCAGGACAATCTTTTCAAGCGAACGGCACCACGAAAAAGCCCTCTCTCCAATAAAATGTAATGTATCGGGCAAAGTAATGCAAGTAAGTTTTGAACAACTCTGGAATGTGTCATTGTCAATCTTTGTGACACCTTCTGGAATTTCTATTGATTCAAGTGATTCGCACTTGCTGAACGCACCCGAACCGATTTTCTTCACAGTGGCGGGAATTTCAACATTTATAATGCTTGTGCAATCATAAAACATATTGCTGGGTAATTCTGTAACACCATCACGGATTGTCACGTTTTTAAGATTGTGACAAGCATTGAAAACAGCGAGGCCCATCCTTTTTATACTTCCGGGAATTACAACACTCACAACACTGTCACAAAAGGCAAACGCAAGACGCTCAATGCCGACAACGTCCTTGCTGCCTATTCTGTGCGGAATTTCAACTATTGACTCGTTGCCCTTATATTTAAGTATTTCAACGCCATCGGAAACATAGCGGAAAGAATACTCCCTGCGATAATCCGTTGCCGTTTTTTCTTTTAATCCAAACGCTTTTTCAATATTATCGTTTTCAATTTCTTCCAATTTCTCAAGGGAATAGTTTTTGCTCTTGTAATCCAGCACAAACACTCTGACTTCCATTGCAGACTCACTGTTTTCAATAAGCCAATCAAGGTCATTAAGGCCGACTTTTTTGTAAAGAGAGAAAAATGCGCCGAGGGTAACGGCATCATTCAGCGCAACCGCCCTGCCGAAAACCTTGTTTTTATTTGAACGTACTCTTGTTTTTAACGCGGGAGTTGTTTTGACAAGATTCAGGTATTGGCTGAGCATCGCAAAAGTCATTACGGTTTTGCCGCCGACTGCCGCAAATCTTTCCCACAAAACATCAAGTGCAGAGCCTTCAAACTTCTCAACACCCTTTGGCAGAATTATCTTTTCAACGTTGCTGCAACCTTTAAATGCGTCCTTGCCGACTGATTTTATATTGCCTCGGAATTCAATAGCTTTAAGCCCCGAGCAGTTACGGAAAACGTTTGCGCCAATGTGCTGCACACTTTCGGGGAAAACAACGGAGGTTATCTTTTTTTTGCCGTTGAATGCAGAATCCACAACATTTGTCACACCGTCAGGAATTTCAACAACGGTTTCCTTGCCGACATAATCAACAAGAATGTTGTCAAAAATTATCCAGCCGTTTTTATCCTGTAAAGAGCATTTTTTGAACACGGCTTTTCCTAAACGTCTGATATTGCGTGAAAGCGTTACGTCTTTGAGCTTTTTGCAGCCGTAAAACGCATAATCCCCTATCAGCGTTACACTGTCAGGAATTACGATGCTTTTCAGATTTACGCAATTATAAAACGCATTCCAACCGATTGATTCAACCGTATCGGGTATGAGCACAAAAGAAAGGTTTTCACAATTTTTGAAAGTTTCAGATGGAATTGACGTTACTCCATAAGGAATAACGACACTTGTAATATCGTGATTGTTCTTGAACACACCATGACTTGAAATATCGGTAACAACAGCAGGGATTTCAACATCTCCCCCATCCCCGACATAACCGATTAACTCCCTGCCAAAAACAAGAAAATCCCCCATGTCCAGCATCCAACACCCTCCTTTTACTTAATATTTTATATCTGATTTCTAATTTATCTTCTGAAATTTTATATCGTTTGCTTTTGCATATTTTCCTGCGTCGCTGCCCGAAACACCGTAAATTGTGAGGCTTGGGCAATCTGCAAACGCGCCTTTTACAATTTTGGTGCTCTTTGAAAGAATTGTAACGGATTGCAGATTTTCACAACCGACAAAAGCATGCGTTCCGATTTGCTCAACGGTTTTGGAAACGATGACGGAAACAACGCTATTGTTATTATAAAATGCCCTTGGTGCAACTCTTACAACGCGACACCAACCAATGCGGGAAGGGATTTCCACAACGGATGCATCACCCACATATTTTTCAATTATCACCGTGTTGCCATCATACTCAAAAACATATTCCCGCTCATAATCTTCCACCGTTTTTTCCATCAGTCCGAGTTCCTTTTTCAAGGTTTCATCCTCATACTTTTCAATCTCGTCAATGGTGTAAGAGGAATTTTTATACTCAAGCAAATACGCCATAATTGCGGCATTTCCTTGCGATTTCTCAACATAAAAATCAAGTTCATATATGCTGACTCTGTCAACAAGTGAAAAGAGTTTTTGCATAAGCGACACGTCAGAGTTACAAATTGCATCAAACACAACCACCCTGAACATTGTCATCACCTTTGAATAATACTTTGTGCCTTTTCTGATGTTGCTTGTCAAATCCCTGACGATAGCCATTAAACACGCCTTCTGCTGCACAGCGTCAGAGTTGAAAGCCGCATCATATTTTTCAAGATTGTCCGTTTCAAAAAATTCAAAACCAATGCGGACCAGATTGCGACACTCCCTGAAGGCTACGGGATCTATTTCTGTGTCACCTTTGATTATCACTGTCCCCAACATATTGCAACGATAAAAAACATGGCAGTCAATGTGGCAACCGCCCATAATGACGACTTTTTGAATCACACCGCATAAAGCAAACGCTTTCTGGTCAACGTCCACAACACTGCCGGGTATAACAATGCACTTGTGGAAGCTGTCTTTTTCAGTTGAAAATTCAATCAACCGCTGACACCCGAGAAACGCATTTTGGCGGATATATTTCAGTTTATCCGAAACGATAACCTCGCGCAGTTTTTTGCACCCTCTGAAAGCCGCTTCACCAATTTCCACAACGCCCTCAAGCACCATTTTTTCTATACACTCATCACACGCAAACGCACTCGCCCCGATTCGCTGCACACTCTTGGGAATTATTATTTCTTTGAGAAATATACACGCAAAAAATGCACCCGCACCTATAATTGTGACCGTGTCCGGAATTATGATATTGCGGATGGAGATACAGTTGGCAAATGCCCCGTCCTTAATCAACCTCAGTCCTTTGTTGAGTATCAGCTCTTTTATACCGCCACAGTTGCTAAACGCTTTTTCTCCGATTTCCGTCACGCTGGGGGGCACAAACAGACTTTGAATAGAGCTGCAACCATTAAACGCATCCTTGCAAATTTTTGTTACGCCCTCACTGATAACGACGCTGTGCAAATTGTCACATTCACTGAACGATGCAAGTCCGACCTGTTTTACACCTGACGGAATTGTAACCTCCTTAAGACTTTTGCATCTCAAAAAAGCCTCTCCCCCGATATATGTCAGGCTTTCGGGCAATTCAACCGTATGCAGAGCTGAACATTCCATGAAAGCACGAACACCTATCTTTTTCAAGGTGCTTGGAAATCTGACGGAAAGGATTTCCGTGTTGCCGATAAACGCCCCTGTGCCGATTTCTGTCACTCGGTCAGGGATAACTATATCTTTTTCATCGCCATAATAT
This sequence comes from Acutalibacteraceae bacterium, assembly GCA_045630445.1. Taxonomy (GTDB): domain Bacteria; phylum Bacillota; class Clostridia; order Oscillospirales; family Acutalibacteraceae; genus RGIG7273. The sequence goes on along the minus strand of JAZQTF010000062.1, from coordinate 6,487 downwards.
CCCTTCAGCGTTTCCCCTTCAATTACAAAACCATTTACAGTAATCATTTTACCTCACTTTATCACTCTGAATCCGACAAGAGCACACCTGAAAATGATACAAGGTGTGCTCCGTTTTTTACGTACTGATGACCTGATTAGTCATCAAGATCAAGATTTTCAATTTCAAGAATGAGTTCCTTCTGACGCTCGTAGAACAAAAGTTCCTTATTACGTTCAAAATACTCCTTACATCCGTAACGGGAAATGAAGTTTGAGCCGTAATAATTAACGGTAAGTTCAGTTACAAGGATAAGCATTTCCTGACCGTCACCGAAAACTTCGTCACAGAAGGCAAACACGTTGGAAAGTTTTTTGCTGACATCACCGGCATTCTTCTTGAGTTTCTTTGTGCGTGAGTCAAACTCTTCCTTAAGCATTTTGAAGAACTCAACGTTGTTTTCAAAAGTTGTTGCATTAGCCTTTGCACACATATCTTCAAGATAAGAAACAGTGCTGTAAAGCGCGTACTGATCATCCGCTGACAATGTGGAGGCTGTTTTACCTTTCTGAATTCTATCCTTTGTTGCGTTGATTTTATCTGTGAGAATACCGACGCAATCTGCACCGGGGAACATTGCGGCGGTGCGGATTTCTTTAAGGCAACCCATAATCTCTTTAAGCGCGCACTCTGTCTGTGTGATTGTACGCATTTCACCTGTAAGGGCGGACATAATCAAACCAAGAAGCGCAAGTTTTTCGTCAAACTTTGCAGCCTTTGCTCTTTCCTTGATATCAGCAGTTGCTTTGCCGTCAAGGATTTTGTCAACCTGATAGTCGGATCTGTACTTGTTGAAAAGGTCATAATAAATTGCGAAACTCTTTGCAACCTTCTTATTCTGGAGATACTGACCGATGAGGTTTTCATCAACATCAATACCGTTCTTTTCATAAAGATTCATCATATCGGACAGGTCGGACCAGCCACGCGCAGTTACGAAAGTCTTGCCGTCAACGGTTGTTTCAATTTTGTAGAAGTCATTTCTCTTGATGTCAAGGTAAGTAATGATTGAAGGGTGAACACCCTTTTTGTAAGCGTATTCCTTCCACACATCATAAGCGGCCTCAACGTCAACACGCTTGAGTCTGTCCCACGTTACAGTGTCAAACTCACGCACAGAGTTGTTGTACTCAGGCGGGTTGCCCGCAGTTACAACAATCCAGCCCTTCGGCACAGTGTGTCTGCCAAAAACTTTGTACTGCAAAAACTGAAGCATTGCAGGTGCAAGTGTTTCGGAAACACAGTTGATTTCATCAAGAAACAAGATACCCTCTTTGACGCCTGTTGTTTCCATCATATCGTAAACGGAAGCGATGATTTCACTCATTGTGTACTCGGACACGCTGTACTCAACGCCGCCGTAATTCTTCTTTTCAATAAACGGCAAGCCAAGCGCAGACTGACGGGTGTGGTGAGTCATTGAATACGTAACAAGTCCTACACCAAGTTCAGAAGCAATCTGCTCCATGATTGCAGTTTTGCCGATACCGGGTGCACCCATAAGGAAAATCGGACGCTGACGCTCAATCGGAATCACGTAGTTGCCGAATTCATCCTTTGTAAAATACGCTCTGATTGCATTTTCAATTTGTTTTTTTGCTTCTTTAATATTCATAAATCAGATTCCTCCTGTAACTAAATTTCATCTTTTCTTAAAATAAGTTTTATTGCCCACGGCGGAATGCTCGGAATATCAAGTCCGTCGTTACCCTCAATGAAAACAAACGCTGTTTCATAACCGGGTTTTCTGACGGGGAAATCTCCGTAACCATCAGTGAAGTAAATCAGACCTTTGAGATTTGTAAACTCCTTTTGCTCAATCAGTTGGTCAACATAATTGAAAACGGGTCTGAAATCTGTACCGCCAAGTCCGTAAATTTTAAGCCCTTTAAGATACTCATCAAACTCTTCCTGATTTGTAATCTTTGCGGTGTGCTGGATGTCCGCGTCACACTGGACGATATGAAGATTGATTTTTGAAAAGAAACTCTCCGTTGATTTGAGAATGTTGTAAGTTTTCTGAATAAACTTCTGGACAAGTTCACCTGACGTTGAACCTGATGTGTCAATCGCGATTACGAACTCCTTGATTCGCTTTACCTCTTTGTATTCAAGCGGCTCAATCAGCGGCACGTTGCCGTAGAGTTTAAGGCCGTATGTATAGAAGTTGTAATCAAACTCATCATCGTTTATCTTCATCGCTTCGCCCATTACAGCGAACTTTTTAAGAAACGCGGTGTAATCATATTTTTCACGGGTTACTTCTTTAAGATTCTGAACAAATGAACCTGCTAAATCGCCCTTCAACTTGCCCTGAATAAAGTTTTCCGCTTCCATTTCCATACGTGAAGCGATGTTCTCCCAGTCGGCTTTACCGCCTTCGCCATTGAATGGGTCACCGTCACCATTACCGCCTTCATCAGACAAACCGAATTTTTCGCTTTTCTCTTCCTTGGTCATATACCAGATTTCGTGGTTGTCCGCATAAAAATCCGCACGCATTATTGCGGCATCTTTTTCGGAAACATTGTTTTCCATAAGATAGTTATAAATTTTTTCGGCGGTGAGAACTTTGAGGGATTGTTTCAGCTTTGTGATATGTCTTTGCTGAACATTTTCACGGTAAGCCTGTGTTGACCTGAGCCCCATATCATTGATAATATTCTCAACCGCAATGTCACAAGCAAGGTCCCAGTGCGGTCTGCTGATAAGAGGATTAGTAAACATATGAATGAAAACACAGTGCATAACAATGTGGAGATAATCCCTGACAACCATTTCTTTCTGCAACTTGTAACATTTGAGAATGTGTGTTGGATTGTAGATAAGATGTTTGCCATCCGTCAGAAACGTGCTGTAATCCTCATCAAGCGCTATATACTTGAAACGGCTCAACGCGGCGTCAAGAAATCTGAGATTGACGAGCAAGGTGTTACGCGAAAGCAGAAGAATATCACGCGCAACTTTTTCCATTTTTTTGGCTTTTTCGTTTTCCACAACGTCACCCCTTTATCCGTTTGTCTTAAATGATGAATTGTTTTTCAGATGCAAAAATATAATTTTAGTCATTATACCACATCATTCTGCAAATTGCCACAAAATTATGTACTATAAATGGGACTTGTGAAATTGTTTTTTATATTTTTTGTATCATAAAAACACTCTATATCATAATAACGTTTTATTTGAAATATTTTTCGCACAGAATTGCTTTTGTAACAAAAAATTTAAAGTATATTATCAATGGTTATTGTTGACTTTTGGATGTTAATGTAGTATACTCTGTACTAATCTCAATTGGAAAGAGTTTTTCCAAAGCATGATTGAACGACCGCCGGCGTTTTTGTCGGCCAAGGCCATACGGACAGCCGGGTCAAATGCCGAGCACCGCACAGTTTGCGGCTGGCAACTTCTGTTGCCTTATTGGTTGAGTTAGAAGCTCAGTTTTATAAGTTGGTTACTTTATAACCGAAAATGCCCTGCGGCATAAACTTGTGAAATGATCAATAAGAGTAGTAAAAGTAATCTTTGCTATATAGACTCTGATCTGATTGCGATTCTTTGGAGAAACTGCGTCAGTGTAATTACGCGGTTTTACGCAGATTTTGTAATTATTTCCCGAATCATCTGCCTCCATCCAATCTAATCAACATACAAGCATCACGTTGCAGGAGCATCGTGGTGTTTTTTTGTTTGCAACAATCTCAGGATTGAATAATAAAAGAAAGCGGGATGGATGATTATGGGAAAAATTATTGAATTGAAAAATATTTCCAAAGCATTTGACGGTGAAACTGTACTTGACAACATGAGTCTTAACATTTATGACAACGAGTTTATTACTTTGCTCGGCCCGTCAGGTTGCGGCAAGACCACCACCCTGCGAATCATCGGCGGTTTTGAATCCCCTGACGAAGGCGAAGTTCTTTTTATGGGCGAGAAAATCAACGATGTGCCGCCACACAAACGCCACGTCAATACTGTTTTCCAGAAATATGCTCTTTTCCCGCACCTGAACGTTTTTGACAACGTTGCTTTCGGTTTGCGTGAGCAGAAAGTGCCGAAAGAAGAAATCAAGGAAAAAGTTGAAAAGATGCTCAAAATGGTTATGCTCTCCGGTTTTGAAAAGCGTAGGGTAACAAGCCTTTCAGGCGGTCAGCAGCAGCGTGTTGCAATTGCACGCGCTCTTATCAACGAGCCGAAAATTCTCCTTCTTGATGAGCCGCTCGGTGCGCTTGACCTGAAACTGAGAAAAGATATGCAGCAGGAACTCAAGAAGATTCAGAAAAACACAGGTATCACTTTCATTTTCGTAACTCACGACCAGGAGGAAGCACTCTCAATGTCTGACACAATTGTTGTTATGAGTGAGGGTAAGATTCAGCAGATCGGCACTCCGACTGATATTTATAACGAACCTGTCAACGCTTTTGTCGCAGACTTCATCGGCGAGAGCAACATCATTGACGGTGTTATGCAGGAGGATTACCGCGTGCGTTTCTCCGGCCACACCTTTGAATGTCTTGACACAGGCTTTGCTCCCAACGAGCCCGTTGACGTTGTTATCCGTCCCGAAGACGTTGACATTGTTGCACCTGAAAAAGCAATGCTTTGCGGTGACGTTACTTCCGTTACATTCATGGGTGTTCACAATGAAATCATTGTTGACGTAGGCGGTTTCAAATGGATGATCCAGACAACTGATTCCGTTGAGGAAAACGCTCACATCGGCATCACTCTTGAGCCTGACGCAATTCACATTATGAAAAAATCCAAGTTCTCCGGTATGTTCGGCGACTACTCATCCTACTCAAACGAACTTGAAGAACTTGCAAATCCGGTTGAGGAGGATGAAGAATGAGAAACTCCTCCGCACTGAGAACACACAACTCATATCGTGCGGCACTTGCCCCGTACTCGATATGGTCACTGTTGTTCGTAATTGTTCCGCTTGTGTTCATCGCATTCTATGCGTTGACCGACAATAATTTTTCGTTCACGTTTGAACACATTTCAAGATTTTTCACCGCAACAAGCAACATAGTAAACGATGACGGTACAACAAAAGAAGTCCGCACTTACGTGCTGATTTTCCTTCGTTCACTCAAACTTGCGGCTATTTCAACCGTTGTGTGTCTTGTGCTTGCGTACCCGATTGCATACATTATGTCAAGGGCTAAGCCGAAAGCACAGAAAACAATGGTTACTCTTATTATGATTCCGATGTGGATGAATTTTCTCATCCGCACCTACGCATGGATGACAATCCTTCAGGATTCGGGCATCATCAACACTTTCCTTGAAAGACTCGGCCTTGGTCAGATTCACGTTATCGGTACTGAAACCGCGGTTATTCTTGGAATGGTTTACGACTTCTTTCCCTACATGGTGCTGCCGATTTACTCAATCCTTGCAAAGATGGACGGCAAACTCATTGAAGCGGCAAAAGACCTTGGTTGCAGCAACTTTTCAGTACTGCGCCGCGTAATCTTCCCGCTGAGTATGCCCGGCGTTATTTCCGGCATTACTATGGTACTTATCCCATCAATCAGCACTTTCTACATCTCACAGAAACTCGGTAACGGAAAATTCTTCCTTATCGGTGACGCGATTGAGGGTCAATACGTTGCAAACAATCTGCACTTTGCGGCGGCAATCGCTTTCATTCTTATGATTATTCTGCTTGTGACGATGGCGTTGCTGAAATACCTGACCGCACGATTTGTTTACGGAGGTGACTCAAAGTGAAGTTATCATCCAAAATTTACAGTGCAATCATCTTCTGTTTCCTTTTTGCACCGATTGCGGTGTTGCTCGTTTTTTCATTCAATGAAGCAAAGAGTTTGTCAGTATTTTCTGAATTCTCCTTCAAGTGGTATGAAGAACTTTTCAATGACAGAAACACACTCAACGCACTTAAAAACACTTTGATTCTTGCTGTTTGCGCAACAATCGTTTCATCAATTCTTGGCACGATTGCCGCAGTGGGAATCAACAAAATCCGCTCACGCTGGTACAAAACCGCGATGAATACGGTCACAGACATTCCGATGGTCAACCCCGACATCATCACAGGCATTTCACTTATGCTTATGTTTGTTTTTGTGGGCAGGCTTTTCGGCGCGGCTACGAGCCTTAACTTTGTAACGATGCTTATCGCTCACATCACTTTCTGCACACCTTACGTGATTTTGCAGGTGCTGCCGAAATTGCAACAGATGGACGGCTCACTTCATGAGGCGGCGATGGACCTTGGCTGCACACCGATGAGAGCATTCCTCAAAGTTGAACTTCCCGAAATTCTGCCCGGCATTATCACCGGCGCTATCATGGCGTTTACATTGTCACTTGACGACTTTGTTATCAGTTACTTTACATCGGGTACAGGTTTTGAAACCCTTCCCATCCGTATCTACAACATGACAAAGAAAACCGTTACCCCGAAAAT
>JAZQTF010000061.1:0-1636 GCA_045630445.1 Acutalibacteraceae bacterium | reverse complement strand
CTGAGAGTCCTGTCATTGGGAATCTGGACCCTGTCGCCAACACTCAGGTCAGTTGCGGATGCGGCATTTGTATAAGTTGAAATTGTCTTTACAGCAGCCTTTGACGTTTTGTATCTGTAAACCTGAGTAACCTTTATGCCTACGGTTGTTGTTACTCCGTCATAAAGAATAACAATGTCGGCATTCCGGCCATTCATTTCGCCTGAAACAGTAACATTTGAAGATGTGTCAATAACAACATTTGCAAGTCCGTCAGTACCGCTTACTGTCTTGTTAAACATACTGTACTGAACTGATACTCCATTGATAACAACGGTATCTGTCGGAGCATTGGAAGATGCGTAAGCAAATGTTCCATTATCAAGCATATAGAAAGTTTTTGTTCCTACCGTCTGTGTAAATCTGCCGTTATCGGTTGAAACAATTTCCGTTACATTAACGATAAACGTTGTGAAATCATATCTTACAACAACCTCTGTTGCAGTTGCGTTATAAATGTCAAGGGTTACATTTGTGCCATTGACACTGATGCCGTTTGTTGCTGTTACTGTGATTTTCGCTTCAGAAAGTGTAAATTCAAGGTCATTTACACTGTAAGTACCCTGTGCGAGAGTAACGGGTGTTGATACACCATAAGCAAGCGACAACACATCGGAGCCTTCAACGGTAATTTCAGGTGTGATTGCAATTCCGTTGAAATAATACTCATGTCTTACAACTGTGTTTGTGCTTGTTGCAAGATTGTAATTGATTACAACATCTGCATCAGATGATGCTTTACCCGTAAATTCAGCATAACCATCAGCATTCTTGACTACACCAACGTCGGAAGAAACCGTGAAGTTTTCAAGTGCAACAGTGTTTTCTGTGTTTGCAGGGATATACAAAGCACCATAAGCGGATACAAATTTATAATCCGCATGGTACGGATACCAATTTGTTGTTGTATTTGTTTCAATTACAACACCGTCTTTGATGAAGTTTTCTGTTACGTTTACTGCACAAACAGAAATGCTGTAAGTGATTTCAATGTCTGTTGAGTCAAGATTATATTGCTTAACAGTTACACCGAAATCAGTTACACTGACTTCATCGGAATTGTAGCCCGTAATAGTCGGTCTGAAATCAGAAACATTGAGTTTTGTTCCATTCCATACGACGTAACCTCCGGCAAATGATGTGATTGCTTTTGATACGCCATACTCAAAACCTGTCTGTGTTGCAGTAATATTTGTAACGAAAGAAGTATCAACGCCCTGTGTGCTGTCGTTTACAACAAACACACTTGTAATATTTACATCGGTAAGTGTTGAAACATCATAAGTAACGGTAACAACACCATTGCCACTTACGGTTGAAATATATTTTCTGTCTGAAATATAGCCATCAACAGCATCACTGTCATCAGAAAGTGTTACGTTAAAATTGCTTACCTCAATTGTGCCGATAAGAGTTGATGCATCAACAAGATCCGCAATAAGAACGCCATCTTTTGCAGAAATGTAATAAGTTTTTGAAACATTTTCTGACTCCTGCTCAATACCATTGACGCGGAAAATTTCGTTGATTTCAACTTCGTAAACAGTCAAGTCATAACGAACTTCAACATTCTGGTAAGGAAGTCGGAGGCCAAGCG
>JAZQTF010000060.1:0-8246 GCA_045630445.1 Acutalibacteraceae bacterium | reverse complement strand
ACCTGACGAGCGAGAAGGATGTGCTCTTTTGTCTGAGCCATCGGGCCGTCTGTAGCAGCGATTACGAGGATTGCGCCGTCCATCTGAGCAGCACCAGTGATCATGTTCTTGATGTAGTCAGCGTGGCCAGGGCAGTCAACGTGAGCGTAGTGACGTGTCTCTGTCTGATACTCAACGTGTGATGTGTTGATTGTGATACCTCTTGCTCTCTCCTCAGGAGCCTTGTCGATGTTAGCGTAGTCTGTGAATGCTGCGCCACCTGTCAAGGACAATACCTTTGTGATTGCTGCTGTAAGAGTTGTCTTACCGTGGTCAACGTGACCGATAGTACCAATGTTTACGTGCGGTTTACTTCTTTCGAATTTTTCCTTTGCCATTGTGAATTTCCTCCTTCATTTTTAGGATTAAATAATTTTTGATTAGTTTATTAAAAAGGAACTAGTCCTTTTTGCCTCTTTCACTGATGATGCTCTCAGAAATATTCTTCGGAACTTCAGCATAGTGGCTGGGCTCCATAGAATACTGACCACGGCCCTGTGTCTTGGATCGGAGGTCTGTTGCATAACCGAACATCTCAGAAAGCGGAACATGTGCGTTGATCTGTTCAACACCGTTCCTGGACTCCATGCCCTGCATAAGTCCACGTCTTGAGTTGATGTCACCGATAACGTCGCCCATGTATTCACTGGGAACGATAACTGTAACCTTCATGATGGGTTCAAGCAAAATCGGAGCAGCCTTTCTCATAGCCTCTTTGAAAGCCATTGAACCGGCAATCTTAGACGGCATTTCAGAGGAGTCAACTTGGTGGTAAGAACCATCGTAAAGTGTTACCTTTGTATCTACTACGTTGTAGCCAGCGAGTACGCCGGAGAGCATTGCGCCCTTGATACCTGCTTCAGCAGGACCGATGTATTCCTTCGGAATAGCACCGCCGACAACCTCGTTAACGAACTCGTAGCCCTTCTGCGGGTTGGGCTCAATTCTGATCTTAACGTGACCGTACTGACCCTTACCACCGGACTGACGAGCGTATTTCATATCAACGTCAGCATTTTTGGTGATTGTTTCCTTATAAGCAACCTGCGGCTTACCAACGTTTGCCTCAACCTTGAACTCACGGAGCATTCTGTCAACGATAATTTCGAGGTGAAGTTCGCCCATGCCGGCGATGATGGTCTGTCCGGTTTCTTCATCGGTGTAACAACGGAATGTCGGATCTTCTTCAGCAAGTTTCTGAAGAGCGATACCCATCTTCTCCTGACCAGCCTTTGTTTTCGGCTCGATAGCAACACGGATAACAGGCTCCGGGAATTCCATTGACTCAAGAATTACGGGGTGTTTCTCATCACAGAGAGTGTCACCTGTTGTTGTGTTCTTGAGACCAACAGCAGCAGCGATATCACCAGAGTAGCAGATATCGATATCCTGTCTGTTATTAGCGTGCATCTGGAGAATACGACCCATTCTCTCTTTGTTATTCTTTACAGAGTTGTAAACTGTAGAACCAGCACTTACAGTACCGGAATATACACGGAAGAAGCAGAGTTTACCAACGAACGGGTCTGTAGCAATCTTGAATGCGAGAGCTGCAAACGGCTCGTCATCAGTAGAGTTTCTTACTTCCTCTTCCTCTGTGTCGGGGTTTATGCCGCGGATAGCCTCGACGTCTGTCGGAGCGGGCATATAATCAACGATTGCGTCAAGGAGCATCTGTACGCCCTTGTTACGGTAAGAAGTACCGCAGCAAACGGGAACGATTGTGTTGTCAATTGTACCCTTACGGATAGCTGCCTTGATTTCAGCGATTGTAATCTCTTCACCCTCAAGGAACTTCATTGTGAGTTCGTCGTCTGTTTCAGCAACTTTCTCAATGAGTTCATCGTGGTATGTCTGAGCGATTTCAACCATATCCTCCGGAATCGGCTCGTGTCTGACGTCTTTACCGAGGTCATCGTAATAAACCTCTGCTCTCATCTCTACGAGGTCAACAATTCCTTTGAATGTATCTTCAGAGCCGATCGGCAACTGAATCGGAACAGCGTTACACTTGAGTCTGTCCTTCATCATTGCTACAACTCTGTAGAAGTCAGCACCCATAATGTCCATTTTATTAACGTACGCCATTCTCGGAACTTTGTACTTTGTAGCCTGATGCCATACGGTCTCAGACTGGGGCTCAACGCCGCCCTTTGCACAGAGAACTGTTACAGAACCGTCGAGAACTCTGAGTGAACGCTCAACTTCTACTGTAAAGTCAACGTGGCCGGGGGTGTCGATGATATTGATACGGTGCTCTTTCCAGAAACAAGTTGTTGCAGCAGAGGTGATTGTGATACCTCTCTCCTGCTCCTGCTCCATCCAGTCCATTGTTGCAGCACCTTCATGGGTTTCGCCGAGTTTGTGTGTTCTACCGGTGTAGAAAAGAATTCTTTCGGTAGTTGTAGTTTTACCGGCATCGATATGCGCCATGATACCAATATTTCTTGTTTTTTCAAGTGATACTTGTCTAGCCATATTTTCCTCCTATGAAAACCGGTAAGACTACCATCTGTAATGAGCAAAAGCCTTGTTTGCTTCTGCCATTCTGTGTGTATCTTCACGCTTCTTGAATGCACCGCCGGTGCTGTTTACTGCGTCCATAATCTCTCCAGCAAGTCTTTCCTTCATTGTCTTTTCAGAACGGGAACGGCTGTAGAGTGTAATCCAACGCAATCCGAGTGTCTGCTTCCTTTCGGGACGAACTTCCATCGGAACTTGGTAGGTTGAACCACCTACACGGCGAGCCTTAACTTCGAGCTGGGGCATTACGTTCTCCATAGCAGCCTCAAAAACCTCAAGGGGTTCCTTACCTGTCTTAACCTGGATAATTTCGAATGCGCCGTAGACGATCTTCTGTGCTACGCCTTTCTTTCCATCATACATAATATTGTTGATGAGTCTTGTTACTAACTTTGAATTGTAAAGCGGATCCGGCAAAACGTCACGTTTTGCAATCTGGCCTCTTCTTGGCACTTCGCTTCCCTCCTTCATATTGATGATATCATAGGTACTCGAGTGACAAAATCCTCGTTGCGCCAATGGAAGCCATATATATAGTATATAACTCACATTGGTTGAAATAATCTTCAAGCCTGCAAGAAGTTATTTTGTCTTTCTTAAAAAATGGTTCAGGCAGCCTGAGCAAAATTACTTGGATGCTCCTGCCTTCGGGCGCTTCGCGCCGTACTTGGAACGGGACTGCATTCTCTTTGCAACGCCCTGTGTATCAAGTGTACCTCTGATGATGTGGTAACGCACACCAGGAAGGTCCTTTACACGGCCGCCACGAATGAGCACAACGCTGTGTTCCTGAAGGTTGTGGCCGATACCCGGAATGTAAGCGGATACCTCAATACCGTTTGTAAGACGTACTCTCGCAATCTTTCTGAGCGCGGAGTTCGGCTTTTTCGGAGTCATTGTCTTAACTGCGGTACAAACGCCTCTCTTCTGCGGGGAGTCCTGATCAGTAGCTACACGCTTCTTACTGTTCCATCCCTTCAAAAGAGCCGGAGCCTTTGCCTTCTTCTCTGTTGCCTCTCGTCCTTTACGAACAAGCTGGTTAAAGGTTGGCATATTACACCTCCTATAGAATTTTTTGCCTGCTAAACCGATATTAGTATCGATTTTTGGGCGCACTTGCCCACAGACTTTTTTAATATAACATTAAGCGACGGAATTGTCAACACTTATTTGAATTTTTCGCCAGTCTTTTTTGTTTTTTGTTTACCTTTTCATCGTTGATATAACAACAAAAGCGCGGATTGTGGGTTTTGCACATACGGAGCGCTTTTACGCTTTATACAGATAAACTGAAAAACACAATTTTTCACACAATTTCAAATCAGGTGTTGATATTGATAAAAAACTATTGTATAATTCCCCTTGACTTTGTCGGTGAGTTCGGGACCTTCCTCACCTAAAACAAAACTAAAGGAGAAATTAAATATGAAAAAGTCAAAAGCACTCCCCGTCACTCAGGCGGCGCTTATTGCCGCGCTGTACGTTGCACTCAATCTTGTCACGTCATCATTCGGACTTGCCAACGGAGTAATCCAGTTGCGCCTGTCGGAAGCGCTGACAATCCTGCCCTACTTTACTCCCGCCGCAATTCCCGGTTTATTCATCGGTTGCATCCTTGCAAACCTTATCGGCAATTGTGCTTTGTGGGACATTATCTTCGGCAGTATAGCAACGCTGATCGGGGCTATTTTTACGCATCTTTTCAGAAAGTACAAATTCCTTGCACCCATTCCGCCGATTGTTGCAAACACCGCAATCATTCCGTTTGTAATTGCTTACGTTTACGGCTCGGAATACAGCATTCCGTTTACAATGTTAACTGTCGGAATAAGCGAAATTCTCTCCTGCGGTGTGCTTGGAATGCTTCTTTTAGCCGCACTCAACAAGCACAAGGAGAGAATCTTCAGATAACGCTATCTCAGTACGATGTCCGTACTTTCTGTAAAATTATCAATACTGTACAAAAACAGTACTTCATCAATCTCATTGTCAACAATCAGGTCTGTGAGGGCGCGTCTGTAATAACGCAGGTCAACCATCACAATTTCACTGTAATGCTGTGCAAGAAACGGCACAAGACAATGGGCAAAACTGTCTTTGACAACAAGCAATCTGCCACCCTGCGCGGTGGCATTTTTTATTTTTACAACACTGTGGTTACCATTAAGGAAACCGTTGTATTTATCCGTTGATGCAAACTGCTCATCAAAAAACATTGTGTCATAAACCTGTGCGCCCGTGCCATCATCAATCTCAACAGTGACACTCAGGGAATTGTTTTCCCACACCTCAATAACATCACTGTCAGTAAGCCAGTAGCCTGAGCCTGAATACGACGTGCCATTGAATCCATCAACGCAGGATTTTTCAAACTGCGATTCATCAACTGACTCAATGCCCAGAGAATCACAAATCTCAACATACGCAAGGTATGCACCGAAAGTTGTCCAATGGTGGTCAGTCTTGTAATAAAGCCCCGCATCGTCTTTGTTTTCAATGAGTGTCTGCGACAAATCAATGAAATTCACTGTGCCGCTCACTGCATCGGAAACAACCTTGTAATTGCTCTCATCATTATATTCAAGATGATTGAGCGGAAGTTTATCACTGTAAACGTAGCCCTTTGACGGAGCAAGTGCAAAAGTTACGGGAATGTCAAGATTCTTTGCAAAGCCTGCGATACGCAGAGAATTCATTTCAAGACGCTCAAGGTCATTGACGGGCTTTTCAATGAGGAAGCCATCCTTACCGAGATAAACTCCGTTTGAGCCGTTGTTACCCGTAAAATAACTGTAATAAGAATTTATGCCCACAAACAGACTACGCAAGGGAGCATGGTCTGCAAGATAGTTTTCAATGTCTTCCGTATAAGTGCCGTCAAGCAAGGACTCTTTGCTCAATTCGGGAAACTGTGCAAGATAACGCTTTTCGTTTGCGGAAAACGTGCCTTTCGGAATCACGATGAAAAGAATTGTGAAAACAAGCATAAACGCTATGAAAACGAAAGATATCAAATTCTCTTTTAAATTAAGTTTTTTCAAATTCAATACCTCCCGCAATTAAAATCTGAAATACAAGAACGGATTGTAACTCTGGTTTACAAGACTTGCAACACAGAGCACGAGCAGGGCAAAAGTGCCTACGCTTTCAACCGCGGTGAATCCCCAGCCTTTGCCTTTGAAATGAAGATAAATCTTTCGCAACAAAGGAGTTGAAGCGATAGCGGCAAAGATAACAAGGGGAAGATATGAAATAACGTTTGTAAGAGCCTGAGAACTGATGAGCGTGCCGCTGAAAAGAGTTTTGAAAAACTCAAATCCTGCACTGATGCCACCCTGACCTTCCTCAAAGAAGAAGATTACCCAGCCGATTACAACAACAATGAGTGCATAAATATGGCTTATAAACTTCGGCAATTTTTCAAGAAGTTTACCGAGGAACAATTTTTCGATAAGAAGGAAAACTGCAAAATACATTCCCCATAGGATGAAGTTCCAACTTGCGCCGTGCCACAGACCTGTCAGAAACCACACAACAACGATGTTGAACAATGTCCTGCCGAGTCCGCGTCTGTTGCCACCGAGCGGAATGTAAACATATTCCCTGAACCATGTGCCAAGAGAGATGTGCCATCTGCGCCAGAATTCCGTAACGCTCTTTGAGATGTAGGGATAGTTGAAGTTTTTAAGAAACTCAAAGCCCATCATATTACCAAGGCCACGCGCCATATCCGAATAGCCGCTGAAGTCAAAATAAATCTGGAACGAAAACGCAATAATACCAACCCACGAGCCGAGAGCACCGTTTGTTTCACTTGTTGCACGCATAGTGTCCCACAACGCGCCCATCTGGTTTGCGATGAGAACTTTCTTTGCAAGGCCCATTACAAAAAGACGCACACCGTTTGAAAAAAGTTCAAGTTTCTCACGGCGGTTGTCAAGTTGGTAAGCAACGTCTTTATAACGGACAATCGGTCCGGCGATAAGTTGCGGAAAGAGTGCAACGTAAGTGCCGAAACTGATGATGTTCTTCTGCACCGGAGCATCGCCTCTGTAAACATCGATTGAATAGGACATTGTCTGGAATGTGTAGAAGGAAATGCCGATCGGAAGCGCAACCTCAATGACGGGTATGTCAAGGAAAGGTATTATAACTTTGAGCGAGTTTGAAATAAATCCTGCATATTTGAAGAAACCGAGAAGTGCAAGGTTTATCACAGCCGAGCTGACAACAAGAGCCTTTGCAAGTTTCGGCTTTGACTGCCTGTACTTGCCAATAAACATACCGTGGGTGTAGTCAACAATCGTTGAAAAGAGCATCAAAAGGACATAAAGCGGTTCGCCCCATCCGTAAAAGATGAGGCTGACCACAAACAATAATAAATTTCTGAACTTACGGGGCACGAGATAATAAACCGCAAGGGTTATTGTCAGGTAAAACCCTAAAAAGACAAGACTTGAAAATACCAAAGCACTTACCCCTTGAATTTATATTTTAGAACTTGGAGTTGAAAATTTCTATCATACGGTTTGCATCGGATGAAATAAACAATGTTGCATAGTTGCCCTTTGTTTCAACCTTACAGGCAGCGGCAATCTGATACTGGTCGGGAAGATAGTTATTCATCTGATTCTTAACGTCATCAAGGCGATTGTTGAGGCTTGTACTGATTCTTGCAAGTGCGTCAGCATTGGCCGCCTCAATCATCACAATCTCATCGCACTGAATGCCTGTGCCGTTGATTTTGACTGCAAACTGTTTTACGTCCTCAGCCTTAATTCCGTAATACTGCAGGAGCAAATCGGTTGCGGTGATGTCGTCCATATTTTCGGGCAGTGTGATTGATGACTCAATCTCTGTCATCACTGCTTTAAGGTCAATGTTTACATTTGTGTTTGCAGTTGTTGTGGTTGTGTCACCACCGCCGCAAGCGCAGAAAACAACCATCATTGACAAAATCATAATAATGCAAAAAATCTTTTTCATTTCAATCAGACCTTTCTTTTAATCAGTTATCGGTTTCAGCAACAGATACAAATCGTTTTGTGCAACGATTTCACAACGCTCATTGATAAGCCAGTTGACAAAATCAGGATTGTCAGTAATTCCTCTCTCGTAAGCGTTTTTGCTGTACTGGTCAAAATTCACTTCCAGGAAAGTCCTGTAAATGAGAATATAATTTTCCGTGTTGCTCAGATATTCTTCTGCCTCACGGTAAATATCATATCGGTAATACCACTCTTCAAGTTGCGGGAATGTAAGATGATTTTTCATTCCCAACTCTGTGTATAACGTTGATGTGCTATAAGTGAAAATGTCAATCTTTCCATCGGTCTCAGCGTTATAATGGGTATTGACAAATTCCAGCGACTGTCCGAGCGGTGATGCGGGGTCAGTCTGCGGTTTCTTTTTACCGTTGACAAAATAACCGGGATTCACAAGAAGCGCAACGCTGAGCGATACTGCTACGAAAAGACAGACAAACCCTGCAAGGAATTTGCAAAGGTCAAGCGCAGCGTCAACACTTTTCTTCTCCTTTCTCTTTATGCGGTCAGTAATTCCTGAGCAATACTCCTGCACAAGCATACCAACCAGGAGCACTGCGGGATAAGAAACGTGCATAAGAGAAACGTGGGAATCTCTGCCAACGTAATAAACAAACAGACAAACGCCCATAAACGCGG
>JAZQTF010000059.1:0-3422 GCA_045630445.1 Acutalibacteraceae bacterium | reverse complement strand
TTGCGGTCTGACCACCGAATGCAACAACTACGCCGTACGGTTTCTCAGTCTTGATGATATTCCATACGTCCTCAGTTGTGAGCGGTTCAAAGTAAAGTCTGTCAGCGGTGTCAAAGTCAGTTGAAACTGTTTCGGGGTTGTTGTTTACGATAACAACGTCATATCCGAGTTTTTTGAGTGAACGTACGCAGTGTACGGAAGCGTAGTCAAACTCAATACCCTGACCGATTCTGATAGGACCTGAGCCGAGAACCATAATTGTCTTTCTGTCGCTGTCAAGGTTTTTAAGGAATGCTTCTGCCTCATTCTCCTTGTCACAACTTGAATAGAAGTAAGGTGTCTGCGCCTCAAACTCTGCTGCACAGGTGTCAACCATCTTGTAGGAAATTTCAAGCGGATTTTCAACCTTCTGACCGGAAAGTTTTTCAATCGTCTTGTCAAGGAAGCCCATCCTGCGAGCCTTCTCATAGGTTTCCTGTGTGAATGCTTCACCTGAAGAAAGAGTGTTTTCCATATCTGCAAGGTTTTTGAACTTTGCAAGGAACCATTTGTCAATTTTTGTGATTGCGTTGATTTCGTCAGCGGAGAAACCTCTCTTGATTGCCTCATAAACTACGAAGATTCTTTCGTCAGTTGTCTGTGAAAGACGCGCTCTGATTTCATCATCGCTGAGTGCGGCAATTTTCGGAGAAGTCATTGTGTCAAGGGAGATTTCACAGCCGCGTACAGCCTTCATCATACCCTCTTCAAAACTTGTTGCAATAGACATTACTTCGCCCGTTGCTTTCATCTGTGTGCCGAGTGTACGCTTTGCGTAAACGAATTTGTCAAACGGCCACTTCGGGAATTTAACAACCATATAGTCAATCGCAGGCTCAAAGCAAGCGTAAGTTGTGCCTGTGATAGCGTTTTTGATTTCATCAAGTGTGTAACCGATTGCGATTTTTGTAGCAACCTTTGCAATCGGGTAACCTGTTGCCTTGGATGCAAGAGCGGAAGAGCGGGAAACTCTGGGGTTAACCTCAATGATTGCGTACTCAAAACTGTTGGGATTGAGCGCAAACTGAACGTTACAACCACCGTTTACGCCAAGCTCCTTAACAATGTCAAGAGCGGCTGTGCGGAGCATTCCGTACTCTTTGGAAGAAAGTGTAACTGCGGGAGCAACAACGATACTGTCACCTGTATGAACGCCGACGGGGTCAACGTTTTCCATACTGCAGACGGTGATGCAGTTGCCCTTGCTGTCACGGATAACTTCAAACTCAATCTCTTTCCAACCTGCAACAGAGCGCTCAACAAGCACCTGAGTAATCGGAGAAAGACGAAGTCCGTTTTCTGTGATTTCAAGAAGTTCAGCCTCATTGTTTACCATACCGCCGCCGCTGCCGCCAAGGGTGAATGCGGGACGGATGATGAGCGGGAAGCCAACCTGTCTTGAAAAAGCAACAGCCTCATCAATTGTTGTTGCGATGATTGACGGGATACAGGGCTGACCGATTTTCTCCATTGTTTCCTTGAACATCTGTCTGTCCTCTGCCTTGTCAATTGTTTCAGGCAAAGCACCGAGAAGTTTTACTCCGTTTCTTTCAAGGAAGCCTTCCTTTGCAAGTTGCATGGAAATTGTAAGACCTGTCTGTCCGCCGAGTGTTGAAAGGACACTGTCCGGTTTTTCTTTGAGAATTACACGTTTTACTGTGTCAAGTGTGAGCGGCTCAATGTAGATACTGTCCGCCATTGCGTTGTCAGTCATAATTGTTGCGGGGTTGGAGTTGATGAGAACAACTTCAAGACCTTCCTCTTTAAGAGCGCGGCAAGCCTGTGTGCCTGCATAGTCAAACTCCGCAGCCTGACCGATTACAATAGGGCCTGAGCCAATTACCAAAACTTTTTTAATGTCTTTATTAAGCGGCATTTGCTATCTCTCCTTTACTTTTTATAACAATCAACTGCTTCGATAAATTTATCGAACATATATTTTGTGTCAACGGGGCCGCTCGCAGTTTCAGGAGCAAACTCCAATGAATAAACGGGGATGTTGTTGTATTCAATACCCTCGCAGGTTTTATCATTTACATTCGTGTATGTCTGTTTTGCGTTGTGGGGAGGAGTTGTTACAGCATAACCGTGGTTCTGGGTTGTGATGAAAATTCTGCCGGTTGCATCTTCAATTACGGGCTGGCTTGAACCGCGGTGACCATGCTTGAGTTTGTGAGTGCTTGCGCCCTGGGAAATAGCAGTCATCTGATGACCGAGACCGAGAGCAAACATCGGCACCTTTCTCTTGCAGAGAAGGCGGATTTCATTGATGAGTTCAGCATTATCAGCGGGGTTACCCGGACCATCGGACAACACTACGCCATCGGGTGAAAGCTGCCAGATTTCCTTTGCGCTGAGTTTATGGGAAACGCGGACAACCGCACAATCCCTGCTGACAAGGTTTTCAACAAGATTGCCGCACTCGCCGAAGTCCCAGAGAACAATTCTTCTCTTCGGATTTTCGGGCATAAATGTTTCAACCTGACCATTGCTGAGAGCCTCAACTCCGCCCTTGATTCTGTAACTGCGAAGTTCGTCCCACTGATCCTCAGTCAGAGTCTCCTTATCAGTAATCATACAGTTCATTACGCCATGTGTACGGAGAATCTTTGTAATCTCACGGGTGTCAACACCGCTGATGCCGACAATTCCGTTCTTTACAAGATAATCGTTAAGACCGCCTTCGCAACGGAAGTTTGACGGGTCATCGCAGATTTCCTTTGCAATATAGGCTTTGAGAGCAGGTTTCTTGCCTTTGAGGTCATCAGCAATAACGCCATAGTTACCGATAAGCGGGAATGTCTGCATTACTAACTGACCGTAATAGTTACCGTCTGTAAGGGTTTCAAGATAGCCGACCATTGACGTTGTGAAAACGAGTTCACCAACCGCCTCTGTCTGCGCGCCGAATGCCTGTCCACAAAACGACATTCCGTTTTCCAAAAACAGATAAATCTTTTTCATTTTCTTTCCTCCAACGCATTTTTTACACGAATGTTACATAAATCAAAGATGGTCATTGATTTTCTACATTCTAAATCAGTTTATTATATCACCTTTTAATAAAATTGTAAATAGAATATTGCCCGCAAACCGTTGTTTTTATATAAGAATTTCTGCTCTTAAATCACATAAAATTTTATGCGAAACACCTATTGATTTTTTATATCAACTTGCGATATAATAAGAGCGTATTTTTTCTTTTCAGGTGTAAAATTCAATAAAAGAAACACATAAAAGCTCCGTCCCGCCAAAGCAGGAAAGGGGTTTTATTTTTTGCCGGAACACCGTAACAAATTATTTTTACACAAACAAAACCACCAGTTCAACTGGTGGTTTGCACTGCCCCTATAAGGGGCTATTACCGGCTTAACCCCTGTAAG
>JAZQTF010000058.1:0-3553 GCA_045630445.1 Acutalibacteraceae bacterium | reverse complement strand
TAGAACCGAACTTCTACCCGTTTACGGGTTGCAGTGCGTGTGATGCGATAATAATGTTTCGGTACCCCTTACAGGGGTTAAGCCGGTAATAGCCCCTTATAGGGGCAGTGCAAACCACCAGTTGAACTGGTGGTTTTGTTTATAAGTTTACCAGTCCAGTGAAAATTCCGCCATCGGGTCAAAGTCTGCAAAGTTTTTGTTCTTGTATTCAAGCAACAATGCAGTAACGTTTACACTGCCGCTTTCGTTTGCAACCTTGATAAACTCGCATATCTGCGCCAGTGTGAAACGGGGCAGAATGTTGATGACGTCAACATCGTCCCTGCGTATGCGGTCCCATACTGTTGCGCGGTCAAAATAAGCAACAAGATGGTTGATGTGTCGGTTGTAGGTTTTATAGCTAAAGGATTTGATTTCAAAGCATTCATACATTTCATAATTAGGAATGTTTTTATCAATATATTTTACTTCGGCATCCCACACATCAAATTTGAATTCAATATCATTATAGTAGCCGTTGTAGTCGCGGTAAGCGGGGGCATCTACGTGGATGCCTCGTTTTTCCTGCCCTGTGAAGCGGTAGTAGGGGATAGCACATCCGACATATCGGTCAGGCTTGATTTGGTCAGCGGGGATTACAGGCTCCCATATCTGCTCAAAGGGCTGCTTTAAGGTGTGGGCGGTAAAATATTTCTGCCACGCGGTCACATCATCTGCATCCATTTCCATCGGATGAGCAACTGTAATGGCTTCATTATCTGCAATGTTGTATCCGCTGCCGTCAGCCTTTATCGCTCCGTTGTCCGTCAGGGTGAAGGTGCTCTTGCCCTGCTGCCACACAAGCAGGCTTGCCACCATTTTCAGAAGCGGATTGTTAAGATACGCCTGCATCCACTCATCCGCAGGGCGCTCGCGACCGCTGAGGAAGTCTTCAAACAGTACGTTGCTGCGGTTTTTGACAATTTTCTTAACCGACTTTTTCATCTCGGAGAAGTCAGCGTTTGCCGTATCGTATTTTTCGGGGTCTGCTCCCTTTTTGGGTATTGACTTGGCGGTTTTGCCGTCGGGCAGCCTGACAAGGAAGCTCAGGTCTTTCTGCAATTCAGCAACAACCGTCTGATTGCCAAGGTCATAGCTCTTGCGTCCGTCCTTATCAATGCCCACGTCGGACAGGAAGCGGTCACGGATGACGTCGGCAGTAGTGCCGCGGATTTTTGCGTAGTCATCTAGCACGTGATATTTGTCCGCAAACATCATCGCCGCGCGGGTTTCGCTGTAAGCGTTGGCGTTGCGAAAACTCAACAAAGGCGGGGCTTCGTTGCCGGAAACGACGGAGCGCCATTTGGGAGCGCGTTTTGTCAGCTCAAGCATCATTTCCTCATCGGCATAGCGGCAGATAGGATATGCAAGGAACATCTTTTTGGAGCGGCCTTTTGCGCCAAGATAGGTGTCAGCCAGTGTCATCAGAGCCTTTTTGAAATCATCCTGATCAAGCTCCGCAACCATTTTTGCGGCATCCTCACAGATGCCCGGCTTTTCATAAGCGGCAACAACGTCGGGCTGTCCCCATTGATGTTCCTGCAGCTTTTCGTGTGCGGTCAATAGCCACGCCAATACGGCGGGGTCGCCCTTTTCGCCGTCTTTGTATCTGAATTCCGGCAGCGCATCAAAGGTAATGGCGTAGAGCTTTTTAAGGTCGTCCTTAATAACGTTGATTGCTCTTTTTTGCTCGGCCATTATGTTTGTCAACATTTGCATCGCAGGGTGCAGATTGGCGTCAACCTTAATTTCTCCGCCCAGAAGAGCCATCAACGCGGTGTCTTCTTCTATTGTCTTGACAGCCTTTGCGGCGGTCTTTAATTTTTTCAGCTGGTTGTATAAATTCTGCAGAAGTTGCGCGGATATCTTTTTGAGAAACATTGTCATAAAGGTTGCGGCAGTGTTGCACACCTTGACGGATGGTTTGCCTTTCAACTGTGTAAGGATTTCGTTTCCCAGCAACTCCGCTTCTTCCTTGTTGATAACATTCTGATATGCCTGCAAAAGGGGCTTGCCCTGACGAGTCAGAAAAATCTCCGTCTTTTGCTCAATGCTCAGATTATTCCACGCAGAAGAACGCGTTAAGATGTCCCTCAACGCACCGTCAGTAAGGTTTTTCTGGCAACCGCCCAGGTTGAAGTTTTCGGGGATGCTGTCACCAAATGCCTTGCCGTCCAACTTGAATGCGGGATTTTCAAAGATAATATCTGTCAGTGCCTTGCAATCCGCGAATGCACCGCTGTAGATGTGTACAATGCTGTCGGGTATACGGATAACTTTCAGTGTGAGGCATCCGTAGAATGCACTGTAACCAATTTTTTCTACGCTGTTTGGTATATGTATTTCGGTCAATGCCGTACAGTGGCTGAACGCACCCCAACCGATGCTAACAACGCCGTCGGGGATGCGGACGGATTTTAAACGCGGACACGAATAGAGCATATCATTGCTGATTGTTTTCAGTTTGTTCGGTAGGCGGATCTCGGTCAGCGACCTGCAGTAAGCGAATGCATATGAACCAATTTGAGTTACGCTGTCGGGAATGTAAACAGTTTTCAGGGAGTGGCATTCGTAGAACGTGTCCTCGCCGATTTTCTCCACGCCATCGGGAATGCGAACAGTTTTCAGGGAGTGGCATCCGAAGAACGCGTACTTGCCGATTTCCTCCACGCCATCGGGGATGTGTATTTCAGTCAATGCCGTACAGTCATAGAATGCTCTACGGTCGATACAAACAACGCTGTTGGGAATGTGAACAGTTTTCAGGGAGCGGCATTCCCGGAACGCGGACTTGCCGATTATTTTAACACTGTTGGGTATATGAATTTCTGTCAGAGTTGAGCGGTTATTGAATGCGTTGTAGCCGATTTCTGTCACGCTGTCAGGAATCCAAACCTCACTGTCTGAGCCGGTGTATTTGGTCAGTTTGCCATTTTCAATGATGAAATTACCCACATCCATTCCTCCTATTATGCCTGAAATATTTTGAATATATCTTGTGGTGGATGTTTATGTATATTATATCATAGACAAATAAAAAAAGAAAGCAAAAAACCAGTCGCTTTCTCTTGAGTACGGTTAATGGGACTTGATGCATATTGCTTTTCGTGCGTGTCATCCTGAGCGTAGCCGAAATCCGAGCAAAGCGAGGATCAGACGGTGCAAGTCATCGTCTGGGATCCCGGACGAAAATATCCCTTGCCGGGATCCTGCTCGGTTGCACCTCGCACTGCTTCGCAGTTCGATTCCGCTTCGCTCCACTCAGGATGACACGGCAAATAAAAAGCCTCCCCCTTGAGGGGAAGGTGGCAACCGCAGGTTGACGGATGAGGTGGAATGTAGGGGGTGATGTCCCCGATGCCCCGATTGAAGTAAGAAGTAATAGTGAAGAGATAATAAGTAAGGCGGCTTTGCGTTGGTGGTGGGATTCGGCGGGATCCTGCTCGGTTGCACCTCGCACTGCTTCGCAGTTCGATTCCGCTTCGCTCCACTCAGGATGACACGGCAAATAAAA
>JAZQTF010000057.1:0-3535 GCA_045630445.1 Acutalibacteraceae bacterium | reverse complement strand
GAATAGATGACGTAAGGATTGAGACTCTGTGTATCTCTCCCTCAGTTTCGCTTCGCTCAACAGCTCCCTCGTCAGAGGGAGCCTTTTTTCTTTTTACTTCTTCCTCATATTACCCTTTTTATCAAAGCTCGGGTTGAAGGCGTAGAAGTTTTTACTGTTCAATCTGTCGGTTGTTAATCGCAGTCCCTCACCGAAGCGTTGGTAGTGGACTATCTCGCGCTCGCGCAGGAATTTGATCGGCTCGCGGATGTCGGGGTCATCAATCAGCCGCAGAATATTGTCATAAGTTGTACGCGCTTTTTGCTCAGCCGCAAGGTCCTCATGCAGGTCGGTTATGACGTCGCCTTTGACGCCGATATACGCCGCAGTAAACGGCACACCGCTTGCCGCAACGGGATAAACGCCTGCGGTGTGGTCAACAAAGTAAGGCGCAAAGCCCTGCTCCTTGATTTGCTCTTCCGTCAGTTCACGTGTCAGCTGATGCACCATCGCGCCTATCATCTCAAAGTGGGCCAGTTCCTCTGTTCCGATGTCGGTCAGTAGTCCCTTTAATTCGGGGTAGGGCATTGAGTAGCGCTGACTGAGGTAACGCAGTGCTGCGCCGAGTTCACCGTCAGGGCCGCCGTACTGGCTGATGATAATCTGCGCAAACTTCGGGTTTGGATTCTTAATCTTTACGGGGTACTGTAATTTCTTGTTATAACTCCACATCAGTCGCCATCCTCCTCATAATCCCACGGCCATGGATTTTCAAGCCAACGGTTTGGTGTTGCTGACTGATAGGTCAGCGGGCCGAATTTTTCTTCATACTCTCTTTTGAGGTCCTTGCACTCTCTGGTGTACTTGTCACGCAACGCGAGCGCTTCCTTGTTGCACGGGTGGGTGTCAAGAAAAACGTGCAATTCCCACGCAGCAAACTGTGCGGCAGAAAGCCGCATAAGCAATGCTTCTCTGTTTTTATCCATCATCTAAACGCCCTTTCCCAAAAACGGTTTGTTAAGGCAGGGGAACATTGTGCCGTTCCTAAGACCGTCCTGTGCATTGTAAATTGATTTGAATTGCTGAAACGGCACGTAAGCCATCGCAACAACTGTGTCTGACGGGAGGGGAGATAAGTCAGGCGAACTGATTGTTGACGGCGGTGCGGAAACCGCTTGCGCGCAATCGTTGAAAAAGTCACCGAATTCTATCATATAAATCAAAAAACCTTTCCTGAAAATTTTGTGTTTGACGTCCTGATATCAATATATTCTTTGTCCGATAATTTGTGACGGGTTGTCTTGAAAATGCGTGTGCAAGGTGGTAAAATAAACATATTCCGGGAGGGATGAGTGATGAGCAGAGATTTGTCTTCAAACGTTTTTCTTAAACAAAAAGGAGTGGGCGAGAGCGTCAGCCTGAGCGGCGGTGTGCTGATAACTGTTGTTTTGGTTGATGAGCCTGACTGCAAATGGACTGAGGCTGACATCAGGAAATTAAAATCAACGCAGGATGAAGCGACGCGGAATTTGTTAAAGGATGCAAAACGCTACGGTGTACCGCTTGACATAAAGCTCCACTACATAAAGGGCAGGGCATCAACTGCGGTTGACAGAAGCAATTATGACGCGTGGGTTGACGACGTGCTGACAACAACCGAATTGAGAAATGAGGACGTAGCGACGCGCACGTTAAAGAGCAGGTATTACGCAAAAGAAGTGCCGGTCATCTTTTCCGTCAATCGTAAAGGCCGCTCGTTTGCGGTGCTTAACGGCGCTTTTGAGCACACGATTATATATAATGATCAGGGCGATTATCGCCATGAGCTGTTGCATCTTTTCGGAGCGATGGATTTTTATTATCCGGAAGATGCAAAAAGATTGGCGCGTAAGTATTTCCCGGACAGTATAATGCTTGGGCAAAGCCGTAATCAGACCGTTGATGCGCTGACGGCGTACCTTGTGGGATGGACAAACAAGTTATCTCCGGAGGCGGAACAATTCATTGCAGAAACGGCACACATCACAGACAGGGATATTATCAACGCTATCCGACACGAAACGAGGAGTGGCTATAACATTATTACTAACGACCAATATACGTACAAAGGTCTTTTGAAAGAGGGCTTTTTCCACGGCTATGGTACAATAGTGTGGGCGGACGGAGGCAAATACGTCGGTTACTGGTCAAACGGAAAGATGCACGGGCAGGGCACACTCACCTATAACACGGGCGACGTTTACAGTGGCGAGTGGGTTGACGGCATCATTCAGGGCTACGGCACAATGGTGTGGAAGGTTGGCTCAAAATACGTCGGCTATTGGGCAAACGGAAAAATGCACGGTCAGGGGATTTATTATCATCCAAACGGACAAGTGATGAAAGGCAGATTTGATAACCATAAATTTTGCGGATAATGCGTGTCTGAAAACGCAAACGCGGTGTTGAATATTGCAGATTGCAGTGATATAATAAAGACATATTCTTGAAGGAGGTTTTTAAAATGGCAGAATTCAAAGTAAACGGCACAACTCTTTTCTATGAAGTGCTTGGCAACCCCGACGGTAAGGAGACGATTGCGTTTCTCAACGGCGTTATGGCATCGACATCAAGCTGGATGATGCTCACACCCATCTTTGAGAAACTTGGTTTCCGCATCATTCTTCACGATTTCAAGGGACAACTCAAATCGGGCAAGCCCGATGGCCCGTACACATTCCAGGAGCATTGTGCGGAAGCAAAAGCGTTGTTTGAGTACCTTGGTGTTGAAAAACTGCACCTTGTCGGCACATCATACGGCGGCGAGGTTGCGATGAAATTCGCAATTTTCCATCCCGAAATGGTAAAGACAATCACGGTCATTGACTCCGTCAGTGAGTGCGACCCCGTTGTTGAGGGATTGGTGCTTGGCTGGAAGATTCTGTGCGACACAGGTGACGGAGAAAAATTCTTCAACGCGATGATGCCCAGCATTTACGGCCCCGATTTCATCACAAAAAACAAGGAGATGCTTGCAGGCCGTGCCGCAGCGCTCAAGGATAATCCCAACGGCTACCTTGAGGGTCAGAAGATTTTGTATGACACATTTGCAGATGACGTTTATATGACGGACAGACTTTGCGAAATCAAGTGTCCCGCACTCATTGTGTGCGGTGACCAGGACTTCCTCAAGCCGATTAAGTTTTCAAAGATTATTGCGGACAATATTCCGAATTCAGAATTCATTATTCTGCCCGGATGCGGCCACGTTTCAATTTTTGAAAAGCCGAATGAGCTGCAGTCAATGATTTCGGGCTTTGTCCTCAAGCATTCATAATTGATATTAAAGGCAATCGCTGTGTTGGCGGTTGCCTTTTTGTATAACGAAAACCACGCGATAGTCGCGTGGTTCAAAAAAAGGTTAACCGGCAAATGGTGAAAGGGGCGACATACTCGAAGCCCCGTCAGCCTCCCTTGCCTAAAGGGAGGGTGGACAAAACAGGGCTCCCAAAAAGTAATACTTTTTGGGAAGAGGAGGAGCAACGGAGTGGGAGAGCTTTTCGCCAAACAGGCGGAA
>JAZQTF010000056.1:0-2728 GCA_045630445.1 Acutalibacteraceae bacterium | reverse complement strand
TTCCCGAAAGATTTTCTTTTCTTCGTTGACGAATCACACGTCACCTTGCCTCAGGCACGTGCTATGTATGGTGGTGACCGTTCAAGAAAAAGTTCACTTATTGACTTTGGTTTCCGTCTGCCCTCCGCATACGATAACCGTCCGTTGACTTTTGATGAATTTTATGACCGTCTTGGACAGAAAATATTTATAAGTGCAACTCCGTCAAATTTTGAACGCGAAAAAAGTCAGCAGATTGCAGAGCAGGTTATCAGACCGACAGGTTTGCTTGACCCTGAAATCACAATCAAACCGACTGAAAACCAGATTGACGACCTGATAACAGAAATCAACTCTGTAACAGAAAAAGGATTCCGTGTACTTGTCACAACACTTACGAAAAAGATGGCGGAAAGTCTCACGGAATACCTGACAGATTATGGAATCAAAGTGCGATATATGCACCACGATATTGACACAATTGAAAGAATGCAGACAATCAAAGATTTGCGTTCAGGTGAATATGACGTGCTTGTAGGAATCAACCTTTTAAGAGAAGGTCTTGATATTCCAGAAGTTTCACTCGTCGCAATACTTGACGCAGATAAAGAAGGTTTCCTGCGTTCTGAAACCGCTCTTATACAGACAATCGGCCGTGCCGCAAGAAACTCTGAGGGCAGAGTTATAATGTATGCTGACGAAGTAACTCCCTCTATGGAAAGAGCAATCACAGAAACAAACAGACGCCGCGAAAAGCAGGCAAAATACAATGAAATTCACGGCATAATTCCGACAACGATCAAGAAAGACGTCCGCGATATAATTGAAATCACATCAAGAGATAACGTTGAAAAATCCGTTGAAGGAAAGAAGATGTCACGTGCAGAAAAAGAAGCGTTAATCAAGAAGTTGACAGCGGAGATGCGTGCCGCAGCAAAACTGCTTGAGTTTGAACACGCAGCATATTTACGCGATAAAATTGAAAAAATCAGAAATTCAAAATAACAAATGGTGAGTTTATGGGTGCAAAGAAAATCATAATCAAAGGTGCAAGGGAGCACAACCTGAAAAACGTTGATATTGAATTGCCGAGAGACAGTCTGATTGTCTTTTCAGGTTTATCAGGCTCAGGCAAATCATCCCTTGCTTTTGACACAATATACGCAGAGGGACAAAGACGATACGTTGAATCGCTTTCCTCCTATGCAAGACAATTTTTAGGTCAGATGGGTAAACCTGACGTTGACTACATTGAGGGCTTGTCCCCCGCAATATCAGTTGACCAGAAAACAACTTCAAAAAATCCGCGTTCAACAGTTGGTACAGTTACGGAAATTTATGACTACCTGCGACTGCTTTACGCGAGAATAGGCATCCCCCACTGTACTGTTTGCGGAAAAGAAATCCAGAAACAAACAGTTGACCAGATTGTTGACAAAATTATGCAGTTGCCTGAAAGAAGTAAGATACAAATTCTTTCTCCCATTGTAAGAGGGCGCAAGGGTGAATACGTAAAAGAACTTGATTCGCTTCGCAAATCGGGTTTTGTAAGAGTACGTGTTGACGGAATTACTTACGATTTATCAGATGAAATCAAAATTGACAAAAACAAAAAACATTCAATTGAAGTTATTATTGACCGACTTGTGATTAAAGAAGGTATTGAAAGCCGCCTTGCAGACTCAATTGAGACATCATCAAAGCTGTCATCAGGTCTTGTTATATGTGACGTTGTGGGCGAAAGCGAAATCCTTTTCTCACAAAATTACGCTTGTCCCGAACACGGAACAAGCATTGAAGAAATGTCCCCAAGAATGTTCTCATTCAACAATCCTTATGGTGCATGTGACAAATGTTCCGGTCTTGGCGTATTATTTGAAGTCAGTGAAGATCTTGTAATTCCCGACCGCTCACTTTCAATCAATCAGGGTGCAATTCAGGCAACAGGCTGGGGTAAATCCGATGGCGGCACAATTGCCGCAATGTATTACAACGCACTGGCTAAACAATACGGGTTTACACTTGACACACCAATAAGCGAAATGAGCAAAGAAGCGGTTAACGCAATTCTCTACGGCACAGGTGGCAAGAAGTTGCAAATGACAAGAACCAACGAATACGGCACCGGAACTTACACAACGGATTTTGAAGGCGTAATAAACAATCTCAACCGCAGATATAAAGAAACAACAAGCGAATGGTCAAAGGCTGATATTGAACAAAAAATGACTCATCACAACTGTCCCGAATGTAATGGTGCAAGACTGAAAAAGCAAGCATTAGCGGTCACTGTTGGCGGAATGAACATCAATGAACTGTGTAATTTGTCAGTAAAAAATGCAGTTAAATTCTTTGATGAACTGAAAATTTCAGAGCGTGATGAACAGATTGCAAAACTTGTAATCAAAGAGATAAAAGCAAGGCTCAGTTTTCTAAGCAGTGTTGGTCTTGAATACCTTTCACTTTCAAGAAGTTCAGGCACGCTGTCAGGCGGCGAAAGCCAGCGAATCCGTCTTGCAACACAGATTGGTTCATCACTTGCGGGTGTGCTTTATTTTCTTGATCAGCCGAGCATAGGACTGCATCAGCGTGACAATTACAAATTACTTGCAACACTTAAGAAACTGCGTGACCTTGGCAACACGGTGATTGTTGTTGAGCATGATGACGAAACAATTCTTGAAGCGGATTACGTTGTTGACATTGGTCCGGGTGCAGGAATCAACGGCGGCAACATTATATGTGCAGG
>JAZQTF010000055.1:0-6263 GCA_045630445.1 Acutalibacteraceae bacterium | reverse complement strand
GATATGGCTTTGCTTGGTGCGTGCGCTATAAAAAACACAGAGTTTGCACAGATTTGCTCTGCAAAAACTGCAGATGTTTCTTATGGTAACCCTCCATATTCAAGGAAACTTTATAATCATAACAAATTCCTTTTGCAGTATGATGGTGCTTTCGGCATAAAAACCGGTTACACAAAGAAAAGCGGTCGGTGCCTTGTGACTGCTGTTGAGCGTGATGGAGTTACTTTAGTTGCTGTTACACTCAACGCATCAGATGATTGGAATGACCATAAAAAACTCTATGACTACGCTTTCTCAAAAGTGAAAGCGTATAATCTGTGCGATGATTTATCGGATATAACGCTCAATGTTGTTGGCGCGGATAATGAAGTTGTCGGGGTAGAAATGCTGACACAACCGACGGTAACACTTTTTGAAAATGAATATGAAAAAATCAGACGTCAGATTTTAATTAAAAAATTGGAATATGCTCCTATTGAAAAGGGGAGTATAGTCGGAATCGTCAGGTATTATTCGGATAATTTGCTGGTGTGTGAAGTGCCACTGATTGTTGCGGATGATATTGTATGCATAACTGATGTTGATAAAAGCGGTGTGAAATATTTTTGGTTTACCGTTTTGAGAAATATTTTAAGATTCATTGAATCTTTGTAATTTTACAAAAAATTGGAGAATGGATTTATGAAAAAAGAAGCTGTAAGACTTCAGAAGTATCTTGCCGATTGTGGTGTTGCTTCAAGAAGAAAAGCGGAAGAAATGATAACTGATGGTCAGGTTAAAGTTAACGGAAGAAAAGTTGAACTTGGCACAAAAATCATTCCTGAAAAAGATATTGTAACCGTTAATGGTAAAAAGGTGCAGCAGAATGAAGAAAAGGTTTACATTATGCTTCACAAACCGAGAGGATACATAACAACAATGAGTGATGAGCGTGACAGAAAATGCGTTGCACAACTTGTAAAAGACGTTGGTGTCAGAGTCTATCCTGTTGGTCGTCTTGACAGAGAATCAGAAGGACTTTTACTTTTCACCAATGATGGCGAATTTGCAAACGCAATCACTCATCCGACAAAGCATATTCCAAAGACGTACAGAGTTACAATCCGCCCGTCAATCAGTGAGGATGATATCACAAAACTGCAGACGGGTATTGAACTTGACGGCAGAATGACTGCTCCTGCAGAAGCGTTTGTCATTGAAAAACAAGAGGGTAGAGTTGTCCTTGAAGTTACCATTTATGAGGGCAGAAACCGTCAGATAAGAAGAATGTTTGAAAGCCTTGGAATTGAGGTTGCAAGACTTAAAAGAATTTCAATCGGCGGCGTTAAACTCGGCATGTTGCAAATCGGCAGTTGGAGAAACCTTGACGAGCGTGAAGTAAGACGTCTTATCTCTGCCACAAAGGGTAAAAAACCGAAGTCCGAATAATTGACAAAATGTTGAAAAATAAGTAAAATAGAAAAGTTAATTTGCTTTAATCCGAATGAAAGGATGACTTAATATGATTAAGAGTATGACAGGTTATGGACGAGCACAGGAGGTCATCAACGGAATTGATATCACCGTTGAGGTCAAGAGTGTAAATCATAGATATTTTGAGTTTTCTTCAAGAGTGCCCAGAGCGTATGGATTCCTTGATGATAAACTCAAATCCCTTTTTCAAAAAGGTATTTCAAGAGGTAAGGTTGATTGTTACGTACAGATTGAATGTCTTGAAACACCTGATGCACTTGTAGAGGTTAATTTTTCTCTCGCAGACGGATACATCAAAGCGTTGGGTGAAATTGCATCAAGATATGAGGGTGTTAAAAACGACATCACAGCGTCCATTGTTTCCCGTTATCCCGATGTGCTTTCCGTAAGAAAGAAGCCCGAGGATGAAGAAAAAATCTGGGAAGCGGTTGAAACGGTTGCAACAAAAGCGCTTGATGCTTTTGTTAAGATGAGGACAATTGAGGGCGCAAGATTGCACGATGACATTATGAGTCGTTGTGATACAATTCTTGGTTATGTTGAATTCGTTGAGAAAAAATCACCCGAAACCGTTGGTCAGTACGTTGAGAAACTTAAGGCAAGAATGAAAGACCTTATCGGTGACGTAAATGTTGACGAGCAAAGACTTCTTACTGAAGCCGCAATTTTTGCCGATAAGATTGCAGTTGCAGAGGAAACAGTCCGTTTGAAGAGCCATATTGCACAGATGAAAACTTTCCTTAATGCTGAGGAAGCAATTGGCAGAAAGATGGATTTTCTTATTCAGGAGTTTAACCGAGAGGCAAACACAATCGGTTCTAAATCTCAGGAAATTGAACTTTCAAGAACTGTTGTTGAGATTAAAGCAGAGATTGAAAAAATCAGGGAACAGGTGCAAAACATAGAGTAGGTGGTGTGCAGGATGAAACTTATAAATATAGGTTTTGGTAACATGGTCAATGCCGGACGATTGATTGCCGTTGTTTCTCCCGATTCTGCGCCGGTCAAAAGAATTGTTCAGGATGCAAAGGAAAAGGGTAACCTTATTGACGCAACTCATGGCAGACGCACAAGAGCAGTTCTGATTACTGACAGTGACCACGTAATATTGAGTTATTTGCAGACGGAAACAGTTGCAAATAAATTCGATGGTGACACCGCAGAGGAGGAGTTATAATGACAGATAAAGGCTTGCTTGTTATTTTGTCAGGTCCGTCAGGATGCGGTAAGGACACAGTTATTGAAGAATTAAAACTGCGTGATTCAAACGTTGTTGTTTCAATTTCTTCCACTACAAGAGAAAAAAGGGAAAATGAAATCGACGGTGTTCATTACAATTTTCTTTCAAACTCAGAATTTGAAACATTGATTGATAATGACCAGGTGCTTGAATACGCACAGTATAATGGCTGTTATTATGGCACTCCGATGAAACCGCTTGAAAAACTGCTTGATGAGGGCAAGGTTGTAATTCTTAAAATCGAAGTGCAGGGTGCGCAGAAGGTTATGGAAAAACTTGGTGACAGGGTTGTTACAATCTTCTTGTTACCTCCATCATTTGAGGAACTTGAACGTCGCCTCAGAAACAGACAAAGTGATACCCCGGAGCAGATTGAGTCCAGGCTTAAAATTGCCCGTGATGAATTGGCGTGTGCTCCGAATTATGATTACGTTGTTGTAAACGATGACCTTACGGTTGCCGTTGAAGATATTTTATCCGTTTTCAGAGCGGAGAAAAGAAAAACAAAAAGAAATAAAAAAATTATAAGTGAGGTATGTAAAAATGCTTAAGTGTGATTTGAGAGCATTGCTCAGCGAAAATAATGTCAGCAAGTATTCACTTGTTGTTGCTTGTGCTAAACGCGCAAGAGAGATTTCTGACAATGCGGTTGAAAACAAAATTGAAATCATTGAGAAACCCGTAACACTTGCTATTGATGAGTTCTTTGCAGGTAAGTACAGAATCGTTGAGAGCGAAGACGTAGAATAATTAAGAGGCATTATGTGCAAGGAAAAGTGTGTAGTTGACAATATCGCAAAAATTTCCCTTGACAATTCCGTTTACCATATCGATAAACTATATGACTACCGCATCCCCCATACTCTTTCAGACAAAGTCCGTAAGGGTGTGAGGGTTACCGTAGGTTTTGGCAGAGGTAACAGAAAGTGTCAGGGAATGGTGTTTTCTACGCATTTTTCAGATGAAACGGAAAATCTGAAACCAATCATAAATGTTCTTGATGAAACGCCCGTTTTAAGTGATGAAATGCTTGAGCTTGCGGCGTGGATGAAAGGACGTACTTTCTGCCGTTATTATGATGCAATAAAAACAATGATTCCGTCCGGGCTTCAGATGAAGATTATCAACAGTTATTCAGTGAATCCTGATTTTGATTCGGAATTGATTTCCAATCAGGGTGAAAAGGAAGTGTTTACTCTTATCAGTAATGCAAAAACTCCTTTGACTGAAAAGCAGATATCAGATGCTCTGGGATATGAATCTTGTGATGATTTGCTCAATTCTCTTGTAAAATCAGGCGCGTTATATAAAGATGACGATAGCGTCAGACGCGTCAAAGATGCAACAGAAAAGATGGTTCGTCTTTGTATTGACGATGAAACAGCGTCTGCACTTTTGCCGAAACTTACTGCGAAACAAAAAGAAGTTGTTAAAGTCCTGCTTGATGTTGGCTCTGCTTCCGTTAAGGAATTGTGCTATTTTGCAGGATGTACTGCCAATGTTGTGTCAACACTTGAGAAGAAAGGTTATGTTGAAGTCTTTTCAAACCGTGTTTACAGACGCCCGTCAACTATGTCGTCGATTGCTTCTGACAGACCAAAAAGCGTCTGTCTTAACGATGAGCAGGAGCGGGCGTATCAGAATCTTCTTGCACAGTATCGCAGTGGCCGTGCGGGAGTTTCGCTTTTGTATGGCGTAACGGGTAGCGGTAAAACGCAGGTTTTCCTTAAACTTGTTGATGATGTGGTGCAGGAAAATAAAGGTGTCATTGTCATGATTCCTGAAATTTCACTTACACCGCAGACTTTGTCTATTTTCTATTCGCGTTATGGTGACAAGGTTGCCGTTTTTCACAGTGGACTTTCATTGGGAGAAAGGCTTGATGAGTGGTACAGAGTAAAGCGTGGTGAGGCCCTTATCGCAATCGGTACTCGCTCAGCAGCGTTTGCTCCGTTTGAAAATCTTGGTCTTATAATAATTGATGAGGAGCATGAGCATACTTACAAATCTGAGGCTTCTCCAAGGTATCATGCGCGTGACGTTGCAAAATTCCGCAGTGTAAAAAATAATTCATTATTGGTGCTTGCTTCTGCAACTCCGAGCATTGAGTCTTATACAAATGCCGTTCATGGCAAATATACTCTTAACAAATTGACAAAAAGATATTCGGGCGCACAACTTCCTAATGTTACTGTAATTGATAT
This sequence comes from Acutalibacteraceae bacterium, assembly GCA_045630445.1. Lineage (GTDB taxonomy): Bacteria > Bacillota > Clostridia > Oscillospirales > Acutalibacteraceae > RGIG7273. The sequence continues at coordinate 1,346 of JAZQTF010000055.1, read as the reverse complement.
GCAGAATGAGAGAGTTCATGGCTCAATCAGTGAAACGATGCTTTATGAACTCAAAGATTGTATTGATGCGGGTCATCAGGCGATTATCCTTATGAATCGTCGTGGTTACAGTACTTATGCTGCGTGCAAATCCTGCAAAGAAGTTGTTCAATGTCCGAATTGCAGCATTTCATTGACCTATCATAACGCTAATGGCAGGCTGATGTGCCATTACTGTGGCTACAATCTTTCTGTAACAGATGGTTGTAACAAATGTAATGGCAAGGAGTTTTCCTTCTTTGGAAGCGGAACTCAACGTGTTGAAAATGATATAGAGCAAATGGTTGTCGGCGCAAAGGTTTTACGTCTTGATGCTGACACAACAATGTCAAAATACGCCTATGAGAACAAACTTAAACAGTTTGCAAACGGCGAATACAATATTCTTATCGGAACGCAGATGGTTGCAAAAGGTCTTGACTTTGCCAACGTAACACTTGCGGGTGTTTTGTCGGCTGACCAGATGCTTTACAGTGATGATTTTCGCAGTGTTGAGCGTACGTTTGATTTGTTGACACAGGTTGTTGGCAGGTCGGGCAGAGGTGAATTCAAGGGTCGTGCGTTGGTGCAGACTTATACTCCTGAAAGTCCGATTATCAAACTTGCTTCAGCGCAGGATTATGAATCATTCTATGAAACGGAAATTGCAACAAGAAAGTTATTAGTTTATCCACCGTTTTGTGATATGTGTGTCCTTTCGTTTACTGCCAAGGATGAGGGCAGAGCAGTAACAACTGCGTATTCATTCCTTGAACGGATAAAGGATATGAACGAAAAGAGAAGCAAACAACTTAATATGATAGTTCTCGGACCTGTCAGTGCAAGGGTTGCAAAAATCAGCAATAAGTACAGGTACCGTATTATAATAAAGTGTAGGAATTCCGTTGATTTCCGTAATATGATTTCGGATATTTTATGTGAATTTGATAAATCGAGACAGTATTCGGATGTATCAATTTACGCCGATATAAATCCCGATAGCATAATATAGAAAGGCTGATGAAAATGGGAGTCAGAAAGATTGTAACTCGTGGAGATGACGTGCTCAGAAAGAAGAGTCATCCCGTTGTAAATTTCAATAAGAAACTTTGGAATTTACTTGATGATATGAAAGATACTATGTATAGTGCTGATGGAGTTGGCCTTGCTGCAGTTCAGGTCGGAATTTTGCGTCGCGTCGTTGTAATAGACGTTGGCGAAGGTTATATGGAACTTATAAACCCTGAAATCATTTCTGTTGAAGGTGAGCAGTTTGAAGCAGAAGGCTGTTTGTCATGCCCTGGTGACAGCGCAGTTACAAAGCGAAG
>JAZQTF010000054.1:0-4900 GCA_045630445.1 Acutalibacteraceae bacterium | reverse complement strand
GCTATTGCTTTCAGAATTTTCAAAAAATTTATGGAACAAAAATACGGTAAAGACGAAGCAAGGCAAAGAATTTTCGTCACAACAGACAAAGAATGCGGAACGCTTAAAGAAATAGCAAATCGTGAAGGTTATGAGACGTTCTCTGTACCTGATAATATCGGCGGAAGATATTCGGTACTCACAGCGGTAGGACTCCTTGCTGTTGCAGTCAGCGGAGTTGATATTGACGAGTTAATGTCAGGTGCAGAAAAAGCGATGACTGACTTTAATAACGCAAGTCTTTTTGAAAATGATTGCTATAAATATGCCGCTATACGTAATATATTATATCGTCGTGGCAAAAAGATTGAACTTCTTGTCAGTTATGATCCTGATTTTTCAATGATGAGTGAATGGTTCAAGCAACTTTTTGGTGAAAGTGAAGGAAAAGACAATAAAGGTATTTTCCCGTCATCAGCAATTTTTTCAACCGACCTGCACTCTTTCGGTCAATACATACAAGACGGAGAACGCATATTGTTTGAAACGGTTGTAAACATTGAAAAACCAACAAAAGATTTCATAATCGATTTCGATGATGAAAACTTTGACGGTTTGAATTTTATAGCAAACAAACCTATTTCATACGTCAATCAAAAAGCATTTGAGGGTACGATTTACGCTCATTGTGACGGCGGTGTTCCCAACATTGTCCTTGAAGTTCCCGAAAAAAATGCTTTTGAACTCGGATATCTCGTTTATTTCTTTGAAAAGGCTTGTGCAATATCAGGATACATCCTTGGAGTAAATCCATTTGATCAGCCTGGTGTTGAAAGTTATAAAGAAAATATGTTCGCTTTGCTTGATAAACCTGGATTTGAGAACAGAAAACAGGATTTAAAAGAAAAGTACAACATATAATTATCAAATTGGTTATTACCGTTTAACGGTGATAAATATAGAATCTTTGGAGGGATTACTATGGTTAATCTTATAATCGGAAAAAAAGGTACAGGTAAAACAAAGCGCTTGGTAGATATGGTCAACTCCGCTTTGCAGACAAGTAACGGAAACGTAGTATGCATTGAAAAGGGCGCTATCCTTACTTATGAAATCAACTACAACGCTCGTCTCGTTGACGTTGAGAAATACAATGTAGAAGGATACGGTATGCTCTATGGTTTGGTTTGCGGTATTTGCGCCGGAAACTATGACGTTACAGATATCTTCATTGATGCTACTGTAAGAATCGGCGGCACAAACTTTGAAGAACTTGAAGCATTTGTTAAGAAGCTTGATAAAATTGCTGCTGACAACAACGTTAAGTTCACACTCGCTATTTCTGCTGACGCATCTGAGCTTCCCGAAACTCTCCTTGCAGCAGTAAACAAACTCTAATACGCCCGACACAATCAAGTATTCATCAAACACGGGGCAGTCAGCCTGCTCCGTGTTATATTTACATGCATTTTATCAAAAACATTGTTAAAAATTAAATAAAGTTGTTGACAAACGCTGTATTTGAATATATAATGTTTTGGTGCAATTACGGAAGGTGTATTATGATTATTGAACTTAAAAACTTGTTTAATGACAGGGATGTCACTCTGAAACTTGATCATACGGTTGATCTTACCGACTACGAGTTCGGAGGAACAAAGCCCTTTACAACCCCCGTAAAACTTGTTGGCAATATCAAAAATACTGCCGGTGTAGTTGAACTCAAAGCAGATTTAATCATCAATTTTGATTTTGACTGTGACCGTTGCGCAGAGCATTTTGTCAAAGAGTTGGTAATCCCGATGGAGCACACTCTCGTCAATGAACTCAATAACGAGGATAATGACGAATTGTTGCTTGTTGAGGATATGATGCTTGACATTGACGAACTTGCCCTGAGTGATATTTTGCTTAACTTGCCGATGAAATTCCTGTGTTCTGATTCCTGCAAAGGTGTCTGCGCAGGATGTGGAAAAAATCTCAACAAAGAAAATTGCGTATGCAAAAAAGAGATTGATCCCAGATTTGAGGCTCTCAGAGCCTTACTCGATGATTCAAATAGTTAAAAACCATAAGGAGGTGCTCTAAAATGGCAGTACCAAAGAGAAGAGTATCAAAAGCAAGACGTGACAAGAGACGTTCAAACGTTTGGAAGCTCGATGCACCGACACTCGTAAAGTGCACAAAGTGCGGCGACTACAAAAGACCGCACAGAGTATGTTCACACTGTGGTTTCTACAACGGCCGCGAAGTTATCGCAAAGGAAGCGTAAGCCTCTGAGATACGGCGTCTGTTAGTTTATGGGGAAAGGTCGGGCGTAGTTCGACTTCCCCTGAACAACCACACAATTTTGTTTTTAAATGCTCGCTTGTTCATATTTTGTGAACAGGCGTTGTTTCGTTGTTACGATATTCTTTCTGTCAGGAACGGAGTGAAGATATGGCAGTTGTAATTAAAAACGTTGTCAAAAATAGCATATGTGATAAAAAAGGTATCAAAAAAGGTTGGACTCTCGTTTCTATCAATGGTAACGATGTTTCCGACGTTCTTGACTACGAATTCTATCTGAAGGAAGAAAAACTCATTCTTTGCTTTAAGGATGAGAATAAAACTATACTCAAAAAAATCACCAAATCACAATACGATGAAATTGGTCTTGAGTTTGAAACATATCTTATGGACGCACAACGTTCCTGTGCAAACAAATGCATATTCTGTTTCATTGATCAATTGCCGCAAGGAATGAGAAAAACACTTTATTTCAAGGACGATGACTCCCGCTTATCATTCCTTATGGGCAACTACATTACCTTAACAAACCTTAAAGATAAAGATATAGAACGAATAATCAAAATGCATATCAGCCCCATCAACATATCAGTTCACACAATGAATCCTGATTTAAGGGTTGAAATGATGAAAAACAAGAGAGCAGGGGAGTGCCTCAAATATCTCAGACAGCTCTCTGATGCAAATATCAAAATGAACATTCAACTCGTACTGTGCAGATGCATTAACGATGGTGAAGAGTTGAGAAGAAGTCTCTCTGAACTTTCAGCATACGCTCCACAGATACTGAGTATTGCAGCCGTTCCCGTAGGTCTTACAAAATATAGAGACGGCTTATATGATCTTAAAGGATACGACAAAAAATCATCAAGAGAAGTTGTTGATATCCTGAACGAATTCGGAGAAAAATTCCTTAAAGAACACGGTACACGACTCTGTTATCCCGCAGACGAATTCTTTATAAAATCAGAATATCCGATGCCTGATGCGGATTACTACGAAGAATTCAGCCAAATTGAAAACGGTGTAGGAATGTGGGCATCATTCAGAAGCCAGGTTGTTGAAGCAATGAACGATTTTGACAACCCTGATTTCAGTAAAAAAATCAGTATTGCAACAAGCGTTTCTGCATACAAATTATTTACGGAAATTGTTGACCTTTTGAAAGAAAAGTGGCATAATTTAGATATTCAATTATATTGTATAAAAAACGATTTCTTCGGTCACAGCATAAACGTTGCGGGACTTATAACCGGCCAGGATTATTTCAATCAATTGACTGACAAACCGCTCGGTGAAGAACTCTTTATATCAACTAATTCCTTAAAAAATGACGAAGACGTATTTCTTGATGATATGACTCTTGAAGAATTATCTCAAAAGTTAAACGTCAGAATAACACCGGTTGAAAATGACGGATATATGCTCCTTCACAGGATACTGGGCAAATAATTAAAGGCAGGTATATTCTATGGCAAAACCAATTGTTGCCATCGTTGGCAGACCTAACGTTGGAAAATCTACATTATTCAATAAATTAGTCGGAAGCCGTCTGTCAATCGTTGATGACACTCCCGGCGTAACACGTGACAGAATTTATGGCGATTGCGAATGGACAAACCACAAGATGATAATGATTGACACCGGTGGTATTGAACCGTTTTCAAATGATCTTATTCTCTCAAAAATGAGAATGCAGGCTCAGCTTGCAATTGATAGCGCTGATGTTATTATTCTTGTTACTGACGTTAAATGCGGCGTTGTGGCAACCGATGCAGAAGTTGCTTCAATGCTTCTCAAAAGCAATAAGCCGATTGTTCTTTGCGTTAACAAGTGCGACAGTGTAGGTAATCTGCCGCTTGATTTCTATGAATTCTACAATCTCGGCCTTGGCGACCCGATTGCAGTGTCCGCAGTGCATGGTCACGGAACAGGTGATTTGCTTGATGCAGTCATTGAGAAACTCCCTGAACTTGAGGACGATGACTACGATGAAGAATACACAACTGTTGCAGTTATCGGCAAACCAAACGTTGGTAAATCTTCACTCGTAAACAAAATTCTCGGCGAAGAACGTATGATTGTTTCAAACATTGCGGGCACAACGCGCGATGCTATTGACTCAATTGTTGAAAACGCTCACGGAAAGTTTGTGTTTATTGATACAGCAGGTCTCAGAAGACAAAACAAAGTTTATGATGACATTGAAAGATACAGTGTTATCAGGGCAAAAATGGCTATTGAACGCGCCAACGTATGCCTTATTATGATTGATGCTGTCGAAGGTTTTACTGAGCAGGATTCCAAAATTGCAGGTATTGCAATTGAGCAAGGAAAAGCATGTGTCATTGCAGTAAACAAATGGGACGCTATTGAAAAAGATGGCAAAACCATGGATGAATACCGTAAAAAACTTATGGATGACTTCTCATTTATGACCTACGCACCAATTATTTTCATTTCTGCAAAAACAGGTCAGAGACTTGACAGATTATTTGAACTCATCAAATATGTTGATGTCCAGAACTCTATGAGGATTTCAACAGGTAAATTGAATGATGTGCTTTCAATGGCAACTTCAAGAGTCCAGCCGCCCACAGATAAAGGTAAACGTCTCAAGATTTACTATATG
>JAZQTF010000053.1:0-12260 GCA_045630445.1 Acutalibacteraceae bacterium | reverse complement strand
CACCTTCTGACCCTCTTTGAGCGGTCTTGCGGGATACATCTGCTCATAATAATCGGGAGTCTTATCTATATCAGGAAACAAAATCTGCGCTAATTTTTCGTAATTCATAACTTCACCTTTCTCTTGTACTATTTATTTTCTTTTGCCTTGGCAAGAATTATTGTTGCAAGTTTGAGAATTGCAGTCTGAGTCTTTCCGTCTTTGATTTCATTTCTGAGTATCATTTCAACCGCTTTGAAAAGCGGAATTTTGCAAACGTTGATGAACTCATCGGCATCAAGTTTCTGCTCCCCTACACTTTCAACCTTTGCATAGAAAAGATGAATCACCTCATCGCAATAAGCCGCAGAGGGATAGTATTCACCAAGGCTGTCAAGTTTTGTGCAGACAGCGCCCGTTTCTTCCTTCAATTCACGAAGTGCCGCATCCCTCGGGTCTTCATCCTTTTCAAGTGTGCCTGCAGGGACTTCAAGAAGCACGTCACCGTAAGGATAACGAAACTGACGGACAAAATAAACGTGGTTGTTTTCATCAAGTGCCACAACCGCAACCGCACCGGGATGGGTTACGTAATCTCTGCGTGATGTTTCGCCATTCGGCAAAAGTACCTCATCGGACCAGAAAGCAAATTTCTTGCCCTGATATATCTTTTCTCTTTTCAGCGTCTTTTCGGTAAGTTCCATCTTTAATCCCCCTGTAATTAAAAGACTCAGATTATAATACATATTTGAATGGAGGTGTATAACATTATGATTTTACACGAAATTGAACCTAATTACAATACCCAAAGACAAACGATTTTTGCTTTGGAGCAAAAATATCCGTTTCTCAGGGCGTCAAAAATAGGTGAAAGCCACGTCGGACGTGACATTTACGCGTTATTCGTTGGCAATATGGGCAACCCTACGCTCTTTGCGGGCGGGTTTCATGCGACTGAATGGCTGACGGTTTCAGTGCTGATGAAGTTTGCGGAAAGGATTTGTGCCGCCGCATATTCGGACGATGCAATCTGTGACGTTGACGTGCCGAAATCGCTTGCAACACGTGGCGTTATCATCGTGCCGTGCGTCAATCCTGACGGAGTTGAAATTGTGCTGTCAGGGGTGCAAAGTGCGGGAGAGTATTCGCAAAGCATAACAAAGATATGCGGCGGCGATTTTTCAAATTGGAATGCAAACGCAAGGGGTGTTGACATAAATCACAATTTCAACGCGGGCTGGGAAATGCTGAAAGATACTGAAAAGAAAAACGGAATTGTTTCTCCGTCCGCAAGACGATTCGGAGGGTATGCACCCGAAAGCGAAAACGAAACAAAAGCACTTTGCAATCTGTGCCGCAATTTCAACGTAAGAAAGGCTATGGCACTGCATTCTCAGGGTGAGGAAATCTACTGGAATTTTGGCGCAAACACTCCGCATCAGTCACGCGCAATCGGTGAAATCCTTGCAAAAAGCAGTGGCTACACTCTGACTGAGCCTGCCGAAAAAATTGCAACGGGTGGCGGTTTCAAAGACTGGTTTATCAATGAATTCTCAAAACCTGCGTTTACAGTAGAAATCGGCAGAGGTAAAAATCCCCTGCCGATAAATCAATTAAACAGCATCTATGAAAAAATTGAAGAAATGCTGATGATATTCACAATAATCTAAAGCGTGCCGAATACAAAAAGCAACTCGTCGCCAAGTTCAATTATGCCGTAACTTCTCTTGTCATCACGCGGTCTTGACGCACTGCCGGGGTTGAAGAAATGCACCCCGTCAATCTCCTGCGAAAACGCAACGTGAGTGTGACCGAAAAGCACAATGTCCGCGTTATATTGTTGCGCTTCTTTTATCAGCCCCGATAAATTTGAATGAACACGCTGGCTATGTCCGTGCGTATAATATATTGTTCTGCCGTTTATTTTCTGCAGACCCGTCAACTGACAATCCGAGCCGAAGTCATTGTTTCCGCGCACGCAGTAAAACTCTTTCTGCGGATAATCGTGCCTTATCTTTTCAACGTCTGCCACAAGGTCACCAAGGTGAAAAACGTGATTTATGTCGGGATGATTGTCAAGCGCTTTCCTGAGTCTTTCAGTGTCCCGATGCGTGTCAGAGATTACGAGAATTTTCATTTATATTCTCCTTACAGTTAATCATTTTTGATTCATTCCAATCATATATTATAACAAACGGGCGGTGAATTCAATGAACAATAACAAAAATTTCAATCAGCAGCAAATCAACAATCTTTTATCCGAAGCGTCAAAGGTGAGCGGAGTTGACAAGGACACAATCGCGTCCGCCGCGCAGGATGGCAACATTGACAAGATGCTCTCAAAACTGAGTCCGTCACAGGCAAAATCCCTGCAGAAAATTCTCAGCGACAAAAACGCAACGCGTGAACTTCTTTCAACACCGCAGGCACAGAAATTACTGATGAAAATTCTTGGAGAAAATAAATAATGGATAATATAACGGACATTCTTTCAAGTCTCACCGCGCAGGATATTGAAGCGTTGAAAGAAACTGCTTCCGCTCTGTTTTCAAAGGGTAATCAGGACGAATCGCAGAGCAGAAATACGGGCGACAGTTTCGGTGCGTGCGGAATTGACCCGCAGATGATTTCAAAGATTTCAGGGATTATGCAACTGATAAACAGGGACGACAGCCGATGCGAGTTGATTCGTGCAATCAAGCCCCATCTGCGTCCCGAAAGACAACATAGGGCGGACGAAGCAATAAGGCTGATGAAAATTATTTCAGCACTCCCCGCTCTGCGTGAGCAGAATTTGTTTTGACTCAAAGGTGGAATAAATGGTGGATAATGTCGGATATAATGATATGATGCGCATGCAGTCCGAAGCGGTGCAGCGGGTAAAGGAAATGCAAAGACGCGCTCACAATGCCGTTCAAAAGGCTAACGCTCAGCGAGCAGGCAGAGTGCAGGACCAGCCCGAAAACAAAGGAGAATTTCCAAGGCAGGAGCCGCCACCGATAAACCGCAACAACGCCCGTGCAACCGCACTGCCGCTTGATTATCTTTCATCGGGCAACAGACCACCAAAGCCCGACATCAGCACGCCCCACATTGACCACCCCCGTCAGACTCCGCAAGCAGCAGACAATCCACCGTCAGCGGTCTCAACCGACACAGACAAACTGCTGATAATTGTGCTGATTCTGCTACTGTCGCAGGAGGAAGCAGACAATTTGCTGCTGATGGCACTGGGCTATCTTATTATGTAAAACTGAAAATTATATGAGTTTCATCATTTTCTCCTAAAATTATTACAAAATTGTCAAAAAATTTTTCACAAAAATCCGCGCCTGAAATATTGCACAGGAGCGGATTTTGTGTTATAGTATAAAATCATTTAGTTAAGGGGGAATATCAATGGAACTCATTAAACGTCCCGAAAATATGGAACGCATTACTTCCAGAGAACTCGCAGACAAATTCATCAACGAACAGATTGCTGAAATCCGCGCTCAGGTTGGCAACAGCAAGGTGTTGCTCGCACTCTCAGGCGGTGTTGACAGTTCCGTCGTTGCCGCTTTGCTCATCAAAGCAATCGGAAAACAACTCATTTGTGTTCACGTTAACCACGGCCTTATGCGTAAGGGCGAAAGCGAACAGGTTATTGAGATTTTCGGCAAAGAACTTGACGCAAACCTCATTTATGTTGACGCTACTGACCGTTTCCTCAACCTCCTTGCAGGAGTTTCTGACCCTGAGTCAAAGCGCAAGATCATCGGTAAGGAATTTATCGAAGTTTTCGCTGAGGAAGGTCGCAAGCAGGAAGGCATCGAATTTCTCGCACAGGGCACAATCTACCCCGATATTCTTGAAAGCATCAATGCAGCAGAGGGCAAAAAGGCTGTTAAGTCCCACCACAACGTTGGCGGTCTGCCCGAAGATTTGCAGTTTGAACTTGTTGAACCCGTTAAACTTCTCTTCAAGGATGAAGTCCGCGTAGTTGGTGAGGCTCTCGGTCTCCCGCACGCAATGGTTTACCGTCAGCCGTTCCCGGGCCCCGGCCTTGGCGTACGTTGCCTTGGCGCAATCACACGTGACAGACTCCACGCTCTCCGTGAGGCAGACGCAATCCTCCGCGAAGAGTTTGATATCTGCGGCCTTGCTGAAAAGGTATGGCAGTATTTCATCGCAATTCCGGACATCAAGAGCGTTGGCGTAAAGGATGAGGCACGCTACGAAGGCTGGCCGGCAATCATCCGCGCAATCAACACAAAGGACGCAATGTCCGCAACAATTGAGGAGATTCCCTACGCTGTACTCCACAAGATTACACAGAGAATCACAAACGAGGTTGAAGGCATCAACCGTGTCCTCTACGACCTCACTCCGAAGCCGGTCGGCACAATTGAGTGGGAATAATTTAATCAGTTCAAAACACGTCCTGACTTTCAGGGCGTGTTTTTGTTTTATGTGATTATATAATTTCCGCCTTGCGTTTACAGAGCCATCAGCGATTTCAAATTGAATGCATTATTGACATTCCCTGACAAAAGGATTATTATGAAATCAGGTAGTCCACATTTTACCCTGTGAGGTGATTTTGTGAGAAATAAAAAGAATCTCATCTGGATAATTCCGGTTGTTATTATCGGTGTGATTCATGCAGCGTTTATTTCCGTGATGTTCATTGGCAAGATAAATCAAAGCGCTTACCTTGACCGGCGCCCTGATGTACAGGCGTACACAACGTGGGTTTCAGAGGATGGCAAAATCCGCATCCATACTGACGAAAAATTCGATTGCAAAATCTATTTTGAGCAGGATGATGAAACCAAAGAATATTATTTTACCAGTGGGCTTTCCTATGAAGCCAGTGTTCATTATCCCGACTATGTCGACCGTTACACCCTTGAAGAAGAAAAGACCTTGCCCACCATTGAGGAATACGAAGAATGGGAATTCACAGAATACAAAAAGAATTCATTTACCATAGTTGTTAAAAAGACAACGTTTCTGGAAGTTGGGCAGACAATCACATTTCACAAGGTTGAAAATGCAAATTGACAAAACATACAGGAGACGATTTAATGGAAAACTTTGCCATACTTGGAATAATTCTCGTTCCATTGTGTGTACTTGGAATTTTTTCCACACTCAAAACCAATCGCACAAATTACAAATCCAATTCATCAGGATGTCTGATTCTCAAATTCCCAAAAATATTTTTGTGGGTAGGTGTTGCAGGTGTAATTGTATCAGCTGCAATTATTACTATGTTCACAATATTCTCCACTGAACTCCCGCATTTAATTTTTTACATAGCTTTTGAAGCGGTATTTATAGCATCGATTTTCATCATACTGAAAACAAGTTTATTCAAGGTTGTTTTGCAGGGCAACACCATAACAGTTTATAACGTATTCAAGAAAACATATTCATTTGAATTCAAAGAAATCATTTCTGCAAAGCGTGAACTTAAAGGTGACCAATTCAATTCAGAAAGAATTGTAATCAAAACCTCATCAGGCAAAAAATTCAACGTCACGAGCCACCAGTCAAACTACAATGAATTTTCCAAAAAAATCAAAACTAACGTGAGCAGAGAACATTTATCAGGATTTATCATCATCGACGAATAAAATCATAACCACCGGTAAACTGGTGGTTTGCTCTGCCCCTATAAGAGGCTATTGCCGGCTTAACCCTGTAAGGGGCACTAAAACATTATTATCGCATCACACGCACTGCAACCCGTAAAACGGGGTAAGAGTCCGGCTTTATCGGCTCCCTCTGACGAGTGCAGGCTATTGTTTGCTCCACTTTTTATCTTCCCCCCAGTAGAACCGGGGGGTTATTTTCACGCCTGATGGCACCAAACAAAAGCCGCCTTTTGCGTAAGCAAAGGGCGGTTTCTATTCATATCCAACTTTATAAACGGAACATTGATTATATCCATCTGCACTTATCACCTGATTATTCATAAACTTATATAAAACCACAAAAACCCTGTGCAACCAATAACGTTGCACAGGGCGTTTCTTATTTAAGTTCTTTTCTTAACAGCTTACCATTATAACTTCTGGGAATCAGGTCAATCTGCTCTATGATAGCGGGCACCTTATACGGCTCCAATTTCTTAGAAAGGAACGATCTGATATTGATCGGGTTAAATTCTGCTCCACTTGCAATCTGGACAAACAATTTCGGCACTTGTCCTTTAGACGCATCGGGAATCGGAATGCATCCGCAATCTGCGATTTCAGGCATTTCCTTTGCTGCGTTTTCAATCTCGTCAGGAGAAACTTTATTTCCTCCCACATTGATAACGTCGCCCTTTCTGCCAAGCAGAATCACGTCACCGTCATCATCTATAAACGCAATATCGTTAGAGTAAACAACACCATCCGCCAATACCGCTGCTGTTTCCGCTTCATCCTCCCAGTAGCCGAGCATATTCATACCGCCCCTGGTAGCAAGCAGTCCCGTATTTTTGCTTGATGTATCAATGGGATTTCTGTCATCATCCACTATTAACAGCTGTGTGTTATATGTGGGCTTACCTATACAATTTGCCTTTGTATTGGGTGTATTAAAATTGTAAATACAAGTGCATCCGCTTTCAGTACTGCCATAGAAATTGTAAAGGCGTGTTTTGGGCAACAGTGCGCAGATCTTGTCCCTGTCCTGTTCAAGAAGCGGTGCGGCACCAAGCTGAATGTAACGCAGACGGTCCGCATATTCACTCAACTTATTTTTAGAAAGTTTGAGCACCACCGACAGTGCAGAAGGAACCAGGTCCATTGAATTTACACCGTACTCATCAATGTTTCTGAAAAACTTCATAACATTCATAACGCTGCCGAGCAACACAACGGTGCTGCCATTATACATATTGGCATAATAACGTCTGAGTCCATGAGAATGATTCATCGGTGATGGAATCATCTCAACGTTATCCTTCTCCATTTCAACGCCGTGCATTACATTACCAGCCAAAGCAACGTCATTTGAATGGGTTATAATAATTCCCTTTTCCTTACCGGTTGTTCCGGTACTGAAAAGTATTTCGCTCACAGAATCAGCAGATGGGAATTCACCAACAAGCATCGGCTCCTCAGATTTTGAGGATTCAAGAAGTTCGCTGTATGTATAGCAATTATATCCGTCATATTTCTCTGAATTTACCACTACAAGCGCCTTTGCGGACACTCTGTCAGCAAAACCCTTCACCTTTTCAGCGGCACAATTATGCTCAACGGGAACAAAGATTGCACCAACCAATTGGAGTGCATGTGTGATTGCAAGGTAATCAACCGTCTGGCACGACTCCATAACAACCTTGTCATTCCTGCCAATTCCAATATTAAAAAGATGAGTAGCATAGCGAAGAATTTTAACGGCATATTCACTATATGATAATTTTTCGTTATCGTCAGCAAGACAAAGTTTATCCGGTGTGGCGGATGCATAACTTAATATTGCCTCAACAATTGAATTCGGCATAAAATTTCATCTCCTATATCGTGCTGAATGCAGGCCAGAATCTTAATAACAGATAGCCCACCACGGACATTAATACAATTACAACAATTGTTATCGGCACACCCTTCTTGAGCATATACTTAGGCTCAAGTCCATATCCTACAGGTATTGCTCTGATAGATGTCGGGAGCATATAGGAAAGGTTTACGCCGATAGATGCAATATAAATATAGGGTATCGGGTTGCCACCAATGCCATCAACAATGCTGATTACAATAGGCATAGCAACCGCTGCAGTAGCAGTGTTGCTTGTCACGTCTGAAAGAACAATTGTCAATACGATAATTACCAACACAAGAATAAAGCCCTCAGACATATTTGCGTTAGCAACAAGGCTGCCGATTGCCTTTGCTGCGCCGCTGCCATTAATCAACGTGCCAAGTGCAAGACCACCGGCAAAAACGTAAATCAAATCCCAGACAATCTTCTTCTGAGTTGATTTCCACGTCATAAGTTTTGTGCCGTCAGAATTGGTTATAAAGAACGAAAGGACAGCACAAATGATAAACACATAGGCCGGTTTTAAGCCGGGCAGATAACTCTGATAAAGTTGACGTGTAAATGAGAGCAAAGTCGCTAAAAGGAAAAGACCCAATGAAAGTCCTTCCTGCTTGCTCATTTTGGGCAGAGCCGCATACTGCTCCTTGAAGTATTCCTTTGACCCACCCAATTCATCAGTCTTTTTGCAACCGATAAGCAGGATGATTATATTACTTACAACCAGAACAATCATTATCGGCAGGAAACGCACAACCCAGGAGATGTACATAAATTCCTGACCTGTGATTTGCTCAAGATAATCCACAGTCACAAGGTTCATCGCACCACCAAGCGGTGATGCAAGTCCGCCAACACCCGTTGCATACACAATAGTCAGAAGCAGCAGCGAGCCGATGCGGCTTTTTGAAATATCCTTTTCGCCAACATATCTGAGCATAGATACCGCAATCGGTGTCATTGCAGCACACACAACCGCATTGGGCAGTATTGCTGACAATATTGTGCAAAGGATAAACCAGAAGATAACCTGATTACGCACCTTGCTGCCAACCATTGATAAAAATTTTGCAGCAATTCGCTTATCAAGTCCCGTCTCCTCCCACGAAGCGGTCAGGATTGACGCACCAAGCAGGAGCAAAATTGTCTCTGAAGCGTAGTTTGCAATTACAGAGGACATATCAGTAATCTGGAAAATGGCATTTACTGCGATTGGTAAAAACGCAGTAACCGCAAAATCGATAGCGCCGGTAATCCACCACAACGCCATCCATACTACTGTTCCGATAGCGGCATTAGCCTTAGCTGACCCGAATACAGATTCAGGGATGATGAAATAACAAAGAAGAAATAATATCGGACCTAAAACGGAGAAAATTAATTTCTTTTTGTTTTTCATTACATCAGCTCCTCAATCATTGCCCACATAGTTTCAACGGACTCAAAGTATGCCGGCTGGATATACTCCATTGTTACGGAAATATCAAACATATCCTCGATTTCCGAAATGATGGAAACAACCTCCAATGAATCCAATACGCCACCACTAACCAACTGCTTTTCAGTATCAAAATCAATCGTGGGGTATTTTTCCGCTAACATTTTCTTGAGTTCTTCCATAATTTTTGTACCTCCTGAATAAATTAAAATTGTTCATATATAAATGCACTTGCATCATATCCCGGGCCATAAATTCCAAATATGATTACTGCAAATAATCCTGCATAAATAATCAGCCACCTGAGAACAATGTTTTTCTGTGCAAGCGTCTCCCTGATACGGATTTTTTCCTGCAGTACAGACACCACCAACAGCACAATCATTGCCACAATAACAAGCACCACGCTCTTTCTTGCCATTCCGAAGGATGAAAAATTGATTTTAAGAATAGCGGAGGGGTGCACAGAAACAATCATTTTCTTTGCAATCGACAATGATTGTCTTAAACTTGCTGCGCGGAAGAAAATTCGTCCGACACAGCAAAGGAAAAATGTTCGCAGCATTTGCCACAACTTCCACGCAAACGTTTCAGTGTTGATATGAAGCAGTTTATTTGCCTTCTGGAATACAGGGCGAAACACCTCACTGCCAATAAGCAGCATAGCGTGAAACAATCCCCATGCCACAAACTTCCATGCGGCACCGTGCCAGATGCCGGTAATCATCCATACCACCAAAACAGGGAAGCACGAGGTGAAAATCTCCTCCGCCCTCTTTTTGCCCTTTGCCTTAAATTTCTTTTTACCATTTTTTACAAGGGCAGATGTGGATACGGGATAATAAACGTAATCCTTAAACCATTCTTGCAGAGAAATATGCCATCTTCTCCAGAATTCTCCCATCGTGCGTGAGAAATACGGATGGTTAAAGTTTTTCCTGAGTTTGATTCCGAACATTTCGGATATACCGGTAACGATGTCAATACATCCTGAAAAATCGGCGTAAATCTGAATAGAGTATGCCGCAATAGCAATAATCAAAAGACTTCCATCCTGATTGCGCCAATTATCAACTACTCCGTTTACAAACAACCCAAGTTGCTCGGCAATTACCAATTTCTTGAAAAAGCCCCAGATAACAAGCTGCGCACCCTGTGTTACGTTTTCGTAGCTTAATTCAACGCCATCCTTCACCTGCTCCTTAAACTCATTGAAGCGGTCAATCGGGCCCTGAACGACGTGCGGAAAATAAGAAAGATATACAGCATAGAGCAAAAAGTTCTTTTCCGCCTTGTAACGCTTCCAATAGATATCAAGCACATAACTTAACGCCATAAAGGTGTAGAACGAAATACCAAGCGGCATAATCATTTTGAATGTTCCGATCTGAGAAACATTAAGACCGGAAAGTATTCCGTTGATATTCGTCAATACAAAGCCGGTGTATTTACATACTGCGAGCAAGCCTATGGAAATAACCAAAGCAATAAGCAAAAATCTTTTTGCCTTTTTCTTGGAAGCATTTCTTATTTCCTTTTTCTCTGCGGGCGTGCTGCACTCTGCAATGCGATCATCAGCCGCCTGATAAATATTGCCGATCACCCTGCCTGAGACGTAAGTCGCCACCATTGTCACCAATATGAAAGGTAAATATTTTATGCCTCCGATAACATAAAAAGCAATATTGGCAAGCGCTAACACATAAATTTGTCTTTTGCGGCCGACAGCGTAATATAATAACAACGCAACCGCACTGAACATAAGAAAAGTTAAAGATTGATAACTCACAAGTTTTTCCTCCGCTATTATTCTATCGTCAGTTGAATTCCGCTATAGCTGAAATTACCGTAGTATGTAACTCCGTTATCAATCACATACGGCACAACCGTGTAATAACCGGATTCCTGCCCGGGTAAAACCTCGTAACATAATTCAGCAACCTGCGCAACCCTCTCCCAGGCGGAATCAATATCGGCCTTGCTGTACACTAAGTATCCATCAGCGCCTTCAATTTCATTCCAGGATAATACCGTTTCATTTTCTGCCGTTTTCAATTCAAGCACGGGAGAAACCAACGAATACGCACGGTCGGATGCGGTAAACTCAAAATCAAGAAGATACTGTGACATTTCATCTGTATATTTATCATACGAAATGTCCCAACTCTCATAAGCATCATCATTACGCTTGTCTGTAAAATTATAATTTTCAATCAGATATTCCGATAAATATGTAGTGAATTTAACTGAGCCATGAATGTTTGTGTGGCGTTTGTCATAAAAATCAGTAGCAAGATCGAGCTCCGTTTCCTCAATATTGTTTATTAAATCCAGAACAGGGTATCCTCTTTCTTCTATTAACGCATTAACGGTATTTATTCGTCTTATATCAGACTCGCTGCCACGTGCTTGCGGAACAGTAACAAACAAAACCCTTACATTTTCCTCATCGCAATAATCAAGCAGATCATTGACAAAGTCTGAAAGTTTGTCCGGCAAAGGCTCCTGCTCGTCAGTTGTAACGTAATACTCTCTCACGTCAGTTGAAACCGAGAGGTAAAGCTCCTCCATATACGCGCCCTTTAATCCGTTTGTCTGCTTATTGAGGTTGGATGTGCCTGCACTGACCCAGAGATCGTGGTATCGTATAATCGGGAAATAATATTCCAGGCTGTCTGAAAATGAGAAGTCACCAGCAGAAGAAAGCTGATTGATAAGTGCCATCTTGTTAAGTGAGAATGGCATACAGTCAACAAGTCTTCGGATGTGTCTTGGCTCTATAACCTCAGACAAAGTGTTTATGTTAACAATAAACAGAGCATCAGGCTGGGTTTTTCTTGCTTCTTTTATTAAGTGCTTGGTTGAATAAAAGGAGTTTGAATTGCTGGCATATGAGGATACCGCTATTCCATACTTATTCCAGGAAACAAGCGGATTCCAGAAAGCAAGGCAGTTGCTTGAGCCTATATACACTGCATCCAATGAATTTTCCGGCTCCTCATAAAAACTTTGTATGCTCTGAAATCCCGTCTCATCAAGAGGCATCAGAATATTCGTTACAACAGAGAGAATAATGATAAATATCAACATAAAGAGAACTACCTTGATAGTTCTTTTGAGTACAGTTTTTGTTTTCATAAGCCTAATAAATTTCCGGAAGAAATTTAACCTCACCTCATATTCATCAATACTATGCACAGACCGTGTTACCGACTTGGAAAAATTTTCTGCAGTCCCGGACAACACGTTGCACACACACAATAATTATCTTTTTATTGTACTATAATTGTTTTGATTTTTCAAGATATGTTTTTTCCGTAAT
>JAZQTF010000052.1:0-6711 GCA_045630445.1 Acutalibacteraceae bacterium | reverse complement strand
GGAATTGAAAATACAGTTTGAATACACCGAAGCGGTGAGAAAAAAACTCAATGAGATTTTTGCGGGCAAAACGCCCGCTGCCTATGTGCGTACTTACGGTTGTCAGGGCAACGTCAGTGACAGTGAGCGCATAAGGGGAATGCTCTGTGCTATGGGTTTTGAAATGACCGATGATGATGCAAACGCAGACCTTATTCTTTTCAATACCTGTGCAATCCGTGAGCACGCAGAGGACAGAGTTTTCGGCAATGTCGGAGCGCTCAAGCATAACAAGCGTCGCAACAAGGATCTGATAATCGCTCTTTGCGGATGTATGATGCAGCAGCCCCATATTGCCGAAAAGATAAAGAAAAGTTTTCCTTACGTTGACCTCGTATTCGGCACTCACGTAATTCATAAACTTCCCGAATACATTTTCTCACTTCTCAATGACCGCAACCGCATCTTCTCAATTCCCGATGAAGACGGAGTAATTGCGGAGGGACTTCCGACCTATCGTGATTCGGGCGTAAAAGCATGGCTTCCGATAATGTACGGTTGCAACAATTTCTGCAGTTACTGTATCGTGCCT
The DNA here is from genome assembly GCA_045630445.1 of Acutalibacteraceae bacterium. Classification (GTDB taxonomy): domain Bacteria; phylum Bacillota; class Clostridia; order Oscillospirales; family Acutalibacteraceae; genus RGIG7273. The sequence continues at coordinate 6,140 of JAZQTF010000052.1, read as the reverse complement.
TACGTAAGGGGCAGGGAGCGTAGCCGTGAGCCTGAACTCATTATTCAGGAGTTCAAAGAACTTGTAAAGCAGGGCTATAAGGACATAACGTTGCTCGGCCAGAATGTAAATTCTTACGGCAAAGGCCTTGATGAGCAGATTGACTTTGCAAAACTTCTGAGACAGATAAATGAAATTGACGGTGAGTTCATTGTCCGTTTTATGACTTCTCATCCGAAGGATTGTACCCACGAATTGCTTGAAACAATGGCGCAGTGTGACAAGGTTGCAAAGCATATTCATCTGCCATTCCAGTCGGGTAATGACCGTGTGCTTGCGGCAATGAACCGCTCATACACCCGTGAGAAATATCTGTCCCTGATTGACTATGCTTATGAACTTATGCCGGGCCTGTCAATCACAAGTGACGTAATCGTCGGTTTCCCCGGTGAAACGGAGGAGGAGTTTGAGGACACACTCAGCCTTATCGAAAGGGTCAGATTTACTTCGCTGTTTACCTTCATTTTCTCTGCAAGAAAGGGTACACCCGCCGCAGAGATGGAGGATAAATACACCTTGCGCGAAAAAACGGCACGATTCAAACGTCTTACCGATGCGCAGGAAAAAATCGCAGGGGAGAGGAATGCCGAAATGTACGGCAAAACCGTGCGCGTGCTTGCCGAAGAGATTGATGACAAGGGCAACGTAAGCGGTCGTACGCAGGGCAACGTTATAATCATCTTCCCCGCGGACAAAAATATTATTGGTCAATTTTGCAATGTTCGAATAACTGAATGTAAGACATGGATTCTGAAAGGTGAACTTATTGAGGCTTAATCGGACTGCACAAAAATATAAAATCAAAAGGAGATAATAACAATGAACGTAATCGAAGCAACAAGACAGCTTGGCAAAGCAATTCAGGAGGATGAGGCATACAAGGCTTTTGCAGAGGCAAGAGCAAAGAATGACGCTGACAGCGACCTTCAGGACAAAATCAACCAGATCAATATGATCAGAATGAGTTATATGCACGAAGCATCCAAGGAAGACAAGGATGAGGGCAAGATGGAAGTTCTCAACAAGCAGTTCAATGAGATCTATGAGCAGATCATGAACAATGAGAATATGAAGGCTTACACTCAGGCAAACGCAAAGATGGAGGAAATGATGAAGTACATTTCCCAGATTCTTGCTCTTTGTGCGGAGGGTGCAGACCCCGAAACCTGCGAGCCCCAGCCCGAAGGCTGCGGAGGCAGTTGCTCAACTTGTGGCGGTTGTCACTAATTTATAACGATTAAAGGTGATACGGATGGCAGAATTTACACCAATGATGAAGCAGTATTTTGCTGTAAAAGAGAATTATCAGGATGCAATACTGTTCTATCGACTTGGCGATTTTTATGAAATGTTTTTTCAGGATGCGGTAACTGCTTCACAGGAACTTGACCTTGTGCTTACGGGTCGTGACTGTGGGCAGCCTGAGCGTGCTCCGATGTGCGGAGTGCCGTTTCACAGTGCCGATTCCTACATTGCAAAACTTGTTGCAAGGGGATACAAAGTGGCAATCTGTGAACAACTTGAAAATCCTGCTGAGGCAAAGGGCGTTGTAAAAAGAGATGTTATCCGTGTCATAACTCCCGGCACAGTCTGTGACGGGGATATGCTTGATGAAGGTAAAAATAATTTTCTGGCCTGTGTGTACGCTGCCGATGGCAGAGCGAGCGTATGTTTTGCCGATTTGTCCACAGGTCAGGTTTTCCTTACCGAATTGAGCGGCGGCGATGTTGAGATGCAGATTGAAAATGAACTTGGCAAATACCGCCCCAGTGAGCTCGTTGTAAACCTCTCTTACTCAAAAAACAAAGTCTTTTCCGATTTTGTGAAAAATCGCATCGGTTGTGTTGTAAACGTCCTTGAGGACATTGAGTTTGACACAAAAACCTGCCGCAACACCGTTTTGTCCCATTTCAAAGTGGCTGACGTTTCAGAACTTTTTGATGCAGGATTTACTTTTGCTGTATGTGCTCTGGGCAAAACTCTTGATTATTTGAGCGGCACACAGAAAAAATCTGCTGACAATATCACCGATGTTGAGTTTTATTTAAGTCAGGAATATATGGCTCTCAATCTTTCAACCCGTCGCAATCTTGAACTTACCGAAACAATGCGTAACGGCTCAAAGAAAGGTTCGTTGCTTGGCGTTCTTGACAAAACAAAGACGGCAATGGGCAAACGTCTTATCCGCTCCTGGATTGACAGACCTCTTCTCAGCCTGCCGCAGATTATAAGCAGACATTCCGCAGTTGAAGAACTTTGTTCAAACGGCGTTATGCTTATGGAAATCACTGAATACTTAAAGGGTGTCAAAGATATTGAGCGTCTTATGACACGTGTAATTTACGCAACGGCAAATGCAAAAGTTCTGCGTACTCTTGCCGAAGCATTCTCCTGCCTGCCCGATATCAAAAATCTTGTCAGCGGATGCAACAGTTCAATGCTGAAAGAAGTTTTTTCTGACATTGACGTGCTCAGCGACGTACGTGATATGATAGTCAGTGCAATCGTTGATGAGCCTCCGTTCTCCGTGCGTGAGGGCGGAATGATCCGTGATGGCTACAATGCGGAAGTTGATGAACTTCGCAGCATTATGGAAAACGGCAAGGGCATTATTGCCGACATTGAAGCGCGTGAGCAGGAATCAACGGGAATCAAGAAACTGAAAATCAGTTACAACCGTGTTTTTGGTTACTATATTGAAGTGCTTAACACTTACAAGGACCTTGTTCCCGAACACTACATAAGAAAACAGACTTTAACAAATTGCGAGCGTTATATAACAGGTGAACTCAAAGACCTTGAAAGCAAAATTCTCGGTGCAAAGGACAGAATCGTAAGCCTTGAATACGAACTCTTCAATGAAATAAGAGAAATCGTAGCGCAGAATTATACAAGAATCCAGAGGACTGCAAACGCAGTTTCAAGGCTTGACGTGCTTTGCTCACTTGCAAACGTTGCTCTTTCAAACAATTACGTCCGCCCTGAAATGACGGACGGTGACGTCATTGACGTCAAAGAGGGCAGACACCCCGTTGTTGAGTCAATATCAAATTCATCGTTATTCGTACCGAATGACACTTTCCTTGATTGCTCCGACAACCGTCTCGCAATTATCACAGGACCGAATATGGCGGGAAAGTCAACCTATATGCGTCAGGTTGCGTTAATTTCCCTTATGGCGCAAATCGGAAGTTTCGTCCCTGCGGCGAGTGCAACTATGTGCATCGTTGACAATATCTTCACAAGAATCGGCGCTTCCGATGACCTTGCTTCAGGACAGTCAACCTTTATGGTTGAAATGAGCGAAGTTGCGGAGATTCTGAAAACCGCAACAAAGAGAAGTCTTATCATCTTTGATGAAATCGGACGAGGCACCTCAACCTTTGATGGTATGAGTATTGCCCGTGCGGTGCTTGAATTCGCGGCTGACACAAAGAAACTCGGCGCAAAGACTCTCTTTGCAACCCATTATCATGAACTTACAGTAATTGAAGACCAACTTGAAGGAATCAAAAATTACAACATCGCTGTCAAAAAACGCGGTGATGATATAACATTCCTGAGAAGAATTGTCCGCGGCAGTGCTGATGACAGTTACGGTATTGAGGTTTCAAAACTTGCAGGTGTGCCTGACTCAGTTGTGCAACGCGCAAAGGAAGTTCTGAAATCCCTTGAAAGCGGTACGGAAGTGCCCGTTAAGGTAAAGAAATCCGCAGACCGCGATGACGGACAGTTTTCAATGTTCTCAATGGGAGAGAATGAAATTGTATCAAAACTCAGAATGCTTGATATAAACACCCTTACTCCCATTGAAGCGATGAGCGTTTTGTTTGATCTTATCAACGAAGCGAAGAAAATTTAATTTTATCTGAGGGAGGACTTGACTTGGCAAGAATAAACGTTCTTACAAAGGAAGTTGCCGAACTTATTGCCGCAGGCGAAGTTGGTGAACGTCCTGCCTCGGTAATAAAGGAATTGGTTGAAAACTCAATAGACGCCGGTGCAACGAACATCACCGTTGAAATTCAGAATGGCGGCAGTGTTTATATGCGTGTGACGGATAACGGTTGCGGTATTCAGCGTGAGGACGTACCCCTTGCGTTTGTAAGCCACGCAACAAGCAAGGTGCTCAATGAGCAGGACCTTGAACATATCTGCACTTTCGGTTTCCGTGGTGAAGCCCTCGCGTCCGTCTGTGCCGTTTCCCGTACAGAAATGCTCACCCGCTTTGAAACGGATGAAATCGGCACGCGTTGTGTTGTCAGTGCGGGAGAAATCAAGGAGATTGATGATGCGGGTTGCCCCAAAGGCACAACAATCATCGTCAGGGATTTGTTTTACAACGTGCCCGCGCGTATGAAATTTCTCAAAAAGGATGCAACGGAAGCGGCCGCAGTTTACAGTGTTGTTGAGCGTGTTGCAATGTCCCATCCTGAAATTGCCGTCAGGTTTATCAAAGACGGCAAAGTTTCCTTGCAGACAAATGGTGACGGAGATATTCTCACAGTGTTGCGTAGTCTTTACGGCAGGGATTTTTCAGAGCAACTGATTCCCGTAAAATATGAGTATGATTTTATCAAAGTCAGCGGATATATAAGCAAACCCGTTGCTTCAAGACCCAATAGAAATATGCAGCACTTCTTTGTCAACGGCAGAATGGTCAAATCACCAACTGCGATGAAAGCCGTTGAGGAGGCTTATAAAGGCGCAATTATGGTTGGCAAACATCCGTCCTGTGTGCTTGATGTGTGCCTTGCGCCCAACCTTGTTGACGTAAACGTGCATCCCGCAAAAACGCAGGTGAGATTCGTCAACGAAAAAGCGGTTTTTGAAGCGGTGTATTATGCTTGTAAAACTGCGGTGCAGACGGGTGACAGTGTCAGCACCTACAAGCGTTATGACCAGCAACCGAGAAAAAATACAGGCTCCTTTTTTGAGAGTGTATATAAACCCGAAAATCCGTCTCCCAAAATGACGGAGCAGACAACTTTTGAGCAGATTGTCTTTGCGGAAAAACCAAAGACCGTTGAAACAAAACCCGCCGAAACAAAAGTTGTTGAAACAGTTGAGCAGAAACAGACTCCTGTCTGTGAAAGCGTAAGGGATACTTACGTCGCTTACAACGTCACAAAAGATGAATCCGCAGAGGAAAAACACGAAAAAGATGAACAACCTGCTGTTATTGAAATTATAGAAGAAATTATTGATAAGCAGGACGAGCCCGAAACTGTAACCGAGCAGGATGAGCCTGTAACAGAAGAGAAGATTACTGAGGAAAAGAACGAAAAATCAACCTATTACAACGCAAAGGTTGAAAACTATAAAGTAATCGGTGAAGCGTTCAAAACCTACATAATCGTTGAACTTGAAAAAGAACTTCTTTTTATTGACAAGCATGCCGCCCATGAGCGTATGATTTACGAAAAGCTGAAGGATAATCTCAAAACTCCCGAAGGTCAGATTTTACTTCGTCCGATTACCGTCCTGCTCAGCAGGGATGAGTATATCGCCGCGGTTGAAAATCTTGAGGTTTTTGCTTCAATGGGCTTTGAAGTTGAAGATTATGGCGATGGCACAGTGCTTGTCCGTCAGGTGCCGCTCATTCTTCAGCATGAAGATATTGCAAGTTCCGTAATGGAGATTGCTGATTATATGAGTAAGAATAAGCGTGCCGTTGAAACGGAGAAAATGGACTGGATATTGCACAACGTTGCCTGCAGAGCGGCAATCAAATCGGGCGATAAAACTTCCGATTATGAGATGAACATCTTTGTTGGTGAACTTCTCAGACGTGATGATATCCGCTATTGTCCCCACGGCAGACCGATTTGCATTTCAATGCCGAAAAGAGAAATTGACAAAGACTTCGGCAGAGTATAGAAAGGAAACAGTTATGTCAACCGATAAGAAAATCCCGATTCTTGTAATAGTTGGAGCAACAGCGAGCGGCAAAACCTCGCTGGGTATCGGTATGGCAAAATTCTTTGACGGAGAGGTAATCTCCGCCGACTCAATGCAGATTTACAAAGGGATGGGAATTGCAACCGCACACCCGACGCAGGAAGAAATGGACGGAATACCGCACCATCTGTTTGATTTAC
>JAZQTF010000051.1:0-2984 GCA_045630445.1 Acutalibacteraceae bacterium | reverse complement strand
TTACAAGACCAAGGAATCTCATAACATTATCATAATTATCAAGTGGTTCACCCATACCCATAAGTACGATATTTGAAATTCTTACTCCCGCATCACGTTGTGCGGAATAAATTTGCGCAAGCATTTCCGATGCAGTAAGATTTCTGCGGCATCCGCCTATTGTAGAAGCACAGAATGTGCAACCCATTTTGCATCCAACCTGAGTTGAAATACAAATTGAATAACCGTGCTTGTACTGCATAAGCACTGACTCTACAAACTCACCATCATTAAGTTTATAGAGATATTTTATTGTACCATCAATTGATGATACTAACTTTCTTTCGACAACGCAGGAGCGGATTTCAAACTTTTCATCAAGTTGTACTCTCGTGGCCTTGTTAATATTTGTCATTTCATCAAAACTTTTGACAAAATGTTTATGAAGCCATTCGTAAACCTGCTTTGCTCTGAATTTGGGGAGGTTAATCTCGGAAAATGCTGATATAAGTTCATCAGGTGTCAATGACACGATATCGGTTTTTTCCAACTTTCTCCCCCCTGCTCTATTGTTTTTTCATCATTGTGCAAACAAAGAAACCGTCCGTTGAATTTTTATGAGGCATCAATGTGACCATCTCGTTGTTGCGATAACAATCAAGATGTGACAAACACGGCACAATCTCAAAATCTTTGTTATCAGCAAGGAAACGTTCAACAACACCTTCATTTTCATCACGGTTAAGTGTACACGTTGAATAAACAAGAATTCCTTTTATTTTAACATATTCTGCCGCATTTTTCAATATTTGCAACTGAATATCAGGAAGCCCTGACACTTCCTCAGAAGATTTATACCTTATCTCCGGTTTCCTGCGGATTGTTCCAAGCCCTGAACAAGGTGCATCACACAGGACTCTGTCCGCTTTAATTTCGTTTTTATCATATACAGAAGAATCTCTGACATTAGCATTGATAATCTTTATGCCAAGTCTTTCAGCACCATTTTTTATCAGTTCAATTTTGTGGTCATAAAGGTCATAAGAACGGATTTCACCATCATTATTCATAAACTGTGCTGCAGTGAAACTCTTTCCACCAGGTGCAGAACACATATCAATGAGTGTTTCTCCGCTTTTTGCATCAAGTGCTGCACAGCACAACTGCGAAGCAAGATCCTGAATATGAAAGTAACCTTTTTGATAATACTCATTCTTCTGAATTGAATCAAAATTCTTTATCATCAACGCATTATGCACAGCGTCTGTCTCTTCAACCTCCATACCTTGCGCTGACAGAAGATTTTTAAGTTCTTCTTTAGTTGTTTTCAAGGTGTTTACTCTGATATAAATCGGCGCTCTGCCGAAAGAATCTTCCAGAATTGCAACAGCATTATCCCGGCCATAAGACTCAACGAAGAGTTTTGCTATCCATTTCTCGACGGAATATCTGATACTGAGATATGAAATAAAATCATTCTCACCCGGATATATAACTTCAGAATTTGACGCTTTTCGCAAAACTGCGTTTATAAGGCCCGAAGAATACTCACACTTATTGCTCTTTGCAAGTTTCACAGATTCATTTACAGCCGCTGAAACCGGCACTTTATCCATAAAATAAAGTTGATAAACACCGATTCGCAAAATTGTAAGCACATCGGGTTTAAGCCTTTTTATTGACTTTGTCAGAAAACGTGCAATCTGATAGTCAAGGGTTATCTTTCTCTCCAGAACACCATAAACAAGAGCCGAGACAAACACGCTGTCCTGATGAGAATATTCAAGTTTTTTAAGCGCATTATCAAGCGCCTTGTTTGAAAAAGCCTTGTCCTTTTCAACCTTCATCAGTATTTCAAACGCGGTTTGTCTTGGTGTTTTCATTTTATCTTCTTCTCCTGTTTGCGAGTGCAACATAATATAAAAGTGTCATAATTGAAGAAATAAGTGCTGCTACGTATGTCAATGCGGCAGCGGTCAGAACTCTGCGTGCTCCGACACATTCATCGGATTGCAACATCCCTGAACTTCTTATATTTTCCATCGCACGTTTGCTTGCATTGAACTCAACGGGCAAGGTTACAAGTTGCAACACAACAACGAGCGAATAAAGTGCAATACCGATCAAAACCAAAGTCTCGGAAAAATAAAAAGTACCCGAAAAGATTATACCAATCATTATCAAAATAAGACCAAGTTTTGAGCCGATATTTGTTGCGGGAATCAAAGAGTTACGCAATCTGATAGGAGCATAGTCCTGATCATACTGAATTGCATGGCCAACCTCATGGCAAGCAATACCGATTGCGGCAATTGTTGTGCCATTATAAACATCCTTTGAAAGTCTGATTACACCTTCATTCGGTGAAAAATGGTCAGTAAGTTCACCGCTTGTCATTTCAACACGAACGTTATAGATGCCGGCATTTCTCAATGTTTCCTGGGCCGCCTGCGCTCCTGTGATTCCTCTTGAATTTCTTATCTTTGAATATTTGTTATAAGTTGTTTTGAGTTTAAGTTGCACGATAAGAGTAATAATTATCGCAGGCAACATAAAAATCAGATAACTGAAATTAAGATACATAAATTATTCCTCTCCTAAAATTGTGCCAACCTCAATCGGATGACCTCTCAGATAATCTGCCGCCGCCATTGTTTTTCCATTTTCACCCTGCACCATTACAAGTCTGAGTGCAGTATTGTTTCCGCAAGCAACAACAAGATTTTTCTTGCTTTCTATAACTTCACCACATTTACCTTTTCCTTCACAGCAAACCGCCTTGTGAATTTTAAGCGGTGATGTGCCAACAGTTGTTTTTGCGATATAAAAAGGATTGAGTCCTCTGATAAGGCAGTCAATTTTACCGCTTTCCCAGGACCAGTCAATATTTGTCATTCCTTTGTGAAGCATTGCTGCGTAGGTTGACTCATCGTCATTCTGTACTTTTGCCTGTGACTGATATTTTTCAATATCAGCAATAACTTTCACAACCATTTCAGCACCGA
>JAZQTF010000050.1:0-11539 GCA_045630445.1 Acutalibacteraceae bacterium | reverse complement strand
ATCATTAACGGGGCCGTCGATTGTGATTGAGAACTCACGGTTACCAACCTCGTTAACCCATGAAACGTTGGTTGTAGCAACGGGTGTTGAGTTCTTGTTAACGATTCTGACATCTGTGTACGGACCGGTTGTTACAACGTTGAATGTAACTGTGCGATCAGTTGTGTTTGTTTCAGCATTTACTGAAACGATAGGGTCAAGCTGCTTTTCTACATGGATTTCATAATTATATGCATATACCGCTGTAGGAATGCTTGTAAGACGGTTATTTGTAGAGTTACCAGAAGAACCGTAGTAAACAGTAAGGTATTTATTTGTCGATGTGATTTCAGGGAAATCAGTCAACGAAGCAGTATAGCTTGTTGCAGCAGTTGTTTTGAACAACTTTGAAGCACTGCCAGTCATTGTACTGTTAAACGATACATGCTCAGTGCTACTTGCAATAGCATAAAACGACTTCTCGGTAGAACCAGCCGCTGCACCAGTCATGGTGAGTCCTGCCGTAAGTGTGCCAACTACTCTATAACCCTCTGATTCAGGATACATAGCCTTGTACTTGTTGAGTGCAGTTGTATATGCCTCAAGCTTAGCGTACTCAGAGTAGATATCATAGTTAAGGATGAAACCATATACTGCACTACCATTGGAATAGTTGCTGATGTTTCTCCACCATGTAGTAGCTGTATCCTGATAATATGAAGAGTTGTTAATATATCTACCGGATGACGGTGTGAGAGTTGTTGAGCCGCTGCCTGTTGCATCGCTGCCCAAAGCAACGTCAACCCTGATGTAGCCGCCATCGTTGGGCTCGTAAGTCGGAAGCTCAGGCTCCTCGGGCTCTTCCTCGCCACCATTGGGATTTGTTGTGGTAACAGTAGCCTTGTAGGAGATTTCAAGGTCGCTGAGTGCCGGGATAGCAACAAGAATCTGTCTGCTGGAAATCTGTGAAGTAGCGTCGGGGTCACCGTAGGACTTCAACCAGATGTACGGATTATCCTCTGTAAATATCATATTAGGCTCAAAGGTTCCGGTCGCAGTCTGATTTGATGTACCTGAACTCAAGGTGTATGCGATAACCTGTGTTCCTGCAGAGGAACCGAATACGGGTGTGTCGCCACTCTGCTGTGCAGCGTTATGGAAATAACCGTACGCTTTACCACCATAAGACGTGTTCTCACGCTTTGTGACAATGCTCATTGTAGCCTTTGTAAGCTTAATCTCAGAAATAGTAATCCAGTAATCAACGCCCTCTGTCAAACCAGAGTATTTAGCCTTGATTTCTGTGATGGCCTGTGAATAAGCAGCATCATAAATATTGTAGGATGAGAACGCATTGGAAGCGTTGTTCTGCGGTGTTGTTGTTGTGCCGGACAATGTTGTTGAGCCGGAAGAAACTTCGTTACCGCTGGTGTCAGTTGAATATCTACCTGTATTAACTGACGGAGAAGAAATTTCAAAGCTGCCATCAATGTCCTCTGTGCCTGTTTCAAATATGCCGTCGCCTACCAAATCATCATAGTCAGTTTCATATCTTACACCAATACCTGTGATCGGGTTCTGCTTGGTGTTGGGAATGTTCTCATAGTTTACGATGATTGTGGGAACGGAGATAACGAAGTAATAGTGCGGGTTTACGGATGTGTTCTCAAATGCGAGAGTAAAGCCACCCGCGTTGTTTACGTAGTTGATGATTGACTTATGCTCGTTGTTAGCGAAGCTGATTGTGATTTCACCCTCAACCTTTTCACCCTTTGCAACGGTGAAATTGTCGATTACGTGCAAGTCGTCGTCACCGGGACGAGCGTCAACATCACTCCAATACTCGTTACCTGCTACGCTGATTTTAACGCCAACGTCTTCCTTGTTGTAATAGGGGTTACCCTCAAGTGTGTACTTGATAGTAATTGACTGCACGGAATAGCCGTTGTTCTTTGTGTAGTCAGCGAGATTGTATGAGTAGTAGATTGTGTCATTGTTGTCACCGGCATTATATACGCCAACTGCGTATTTACCTGCTGTACCAGCGAGGTGACCCTGTCTGTCGTTATAAAACTTTGTTTCATTTGCTGCGGAATCAATTGCGTTGTAACCTGCAGCAGAGTTATAAGCGAATACAGGGAATACGGGGTATGAGTTTCTTGCAGTGGAATCGTCACCCTCTACCTCAACGTCAAGGTCTCTGTCTCTCTTACCGAACTCAATACTGATTACGGGAGCAGCGACGTTGAAGTCCTTGTTGCCATTAGGACCGTAGGTTACCAAGGAGAGATAACCGTAGTTCATCAATGTTTCAAGGATAGCGGGATCAGTAATCTTGCCCTCAAACTGATATGTTTCCATCGGGTATTCAGATGTCCATGAGCCAACAAGTGTTGTTGAGCTGATATCAGTTGCGTTTGATCCGCCCTGTGAAATAACGGGGTTGCCGATTGTTGTGTAACCAAGGTTAACAGTGCTGCCACCGGTTACAGCCCAGACGTTCTGGTAAATCTTAATGCTCTTGATATAAACGTCCTTGAGTGTGTCAAGGTTTGCCGCTTTTGCAGCGTCGATTGCTTCTGTGAGGTCAAAGTTAAAGTTCCACTCAGTAGCAGTGTCGGGGTCTGTATCATTGAGCAAGTAGTCAGGGCTGAGCGGAAGGTCAAGAACCTTGAGGCCCTGCGCTGTAACTACGTCAGCGTATTTAAGACCATTCTGAATGCAGAACTTTGCACCGTAAGAAGCGTAAACCTTTGTTTCGTTTTCCGGAGTAACCGGATCGTTAGCATCTGTGTAACTGGGCTCACCCTCGAAGAAGTCCCACATAATCTTGTTGTAGTCAACAGTATTGTGTGTTTCAGAGTAGTTACCGTCTGATTCGTTGGAAAGCCATGCGTGAGCAATGCCATCAACCTGATAGTAAACAACGTCAGAAGCGCGGTTCTTTGAGTAACCCATCTGAAGTTTGCCTTCATCAAGGCCGTAGTAGTAAGCTGTGTAGCCCGTACCCTGCTCCGTTGTGAGTTTTGAAGCATAACCTGAACCGTAACGTGCGTAAGCGTTTGCGTCAGCAATTTCCTTACCGTTACGTGTATATACGGTCTGGTCAGATGTACCGTGGAATGAAATTACACGGGTTACATTCGTTGCATCTCTGCCGGCAGCAGTCCATGCGGTTGTGATGTATCCGCCGAGAGTGGGGATATCCTGAGTCCAACCTGAACCTGACTGTGTGCCCTGTGCAGCGTAAGCAGAGTTGTAGTTGTTGTACTTACTGGTGTTTGTAACCGTTTTGAACGGAAGACCGGCAACAACTGCAGCGCCCTTGAATACATCAGGATAAAGAGCAGCCATTGTTGCAGCCTGTGCACCACCCGCGGAAAGACCTGTTACATAGGTTCTGTCCGTGTCAACATAAGCACTGTAGGTGCTCTGGACAGACTGAACAAGAGTAACTGCTTTTTCAGAGATGTAGCCGCTGCCTCTTGTTACGTTGGACGGCTGCCACCAGTTCCAGTAGTAAGAGGAGTTAACAGTTGTGTTGTTCTGACGGAGGTAGATGATGATGATACCTTCATCGTCCGCCAAGTAGTTAAGACCGGTTGTATTAGCCATCGCGTAGTAGTTACTGTTAAGCGATTCAGTACCACCGGAGAACACAAGAATTGTTGCAAGTCTCTTGCCTACAGGCTTTGTGTCGTAAGTGTCGTAATCCTTCGGCAAATAAACCGAGTAACCTGTGCTCTGGTTTGTGAACGTCATATTTGTGAATGATGACGTACCGTAAGCCTTATCACCGTTGTAGGTTATTGTGCCGTTTGTGTCCACCCACTGACCTTCGCCGCCGCCGTACTGATCATCTACAGCAGCGCTGACAGTGAACATAATGGACATTGTGCTGAAAATCATCAAAAATGCCATAAGCACTGACAGAAGCTTAATGGGTAAACGGTTTTTTAAGTTAGTCATTAGACCTTTCTCCTTTCGGGAAAAATTTGTAAAAGATTTCATTTTTTGATTTCTTCCCTCCTGTCTCTAAATCCTCTGCCGTTGCGACAGGTAACATCGGCTGAGGTCAACTGTTTCACTACGCAAGTGGTGCATTGAACCGCCAAGCGTACGTTTTAACTTTGCGTACCACCACTTGCTCATTACAATCGGCGTTATCATCGCCTCTTTGATCCTGCAATAAAGGAGGAATACACAGATACGTTTCCTGATAACCTTACTGCGATATTCCCTACTGTTTGATCGGCTCATTACACCACCTCCATTTCGTAAAACATTGCATCAGTTCAGCACCCGAAGCCCGCTTAAAATACCCCAATAAAAGCAGAAAAAAACGTTCCGCAGAACGCTTTGAATCGGGAACTTCCCTATATGTTGTTTATATATTACTATATACGTACAAAAAAGTCAATAAAAAAATGCCTTATTTTACTATATAATCGTTATTTTGTCTTTTTGTACAACCAGAGAAGGTTCATACAGGGGGTTTTTATCGTATTGATAAAAATAAAGTTTACAAAAAGTTTACAATTTCAAGCCGTATTTTTCTCTTTGGGTGGTCATTTTATCATTTGTTTGTTCTTTCGGAAATTTACGAGTGATTTTGCAAACGCCTTGTTGTTATTCATTCTGGTATTATTATATTTTATTAAAATGACTATTTACATAATATCAGTTTTATGTTAAAATCCGGTAGTAAAATCGGTAATTTCAACACATAAATCCAGGAGGTTATAACCTTAATTATGGCAAGTATCGTTTACACTTACAACGGCGGAGTTTACGTCAATATTACAAACAAATGTCCCTGCAGATGCCTTTTCTGCATACGTGCAAATGGTAACGGTTTAGGCTCGGCAGACTCACTTTGGCACACAAAAGAGCCGACAGAAAAAGAAATCATTGATGCGATTAAAGAGTTTGATTTCTCCCCTTTTGATGAGATTGTTTTCTGCGGTTACGGTGAGCCTTTCTACGCTTTTGAGAAACTTGTTGCCGCTTGCAAATTCATCAAGGAAAACCTTGGAATAAAGATAAGAATCAACACAAACGGACTTGGCGACCTTATAAACGGGTTTGCTACTGCGGAGAAGATTGCGCCATACATTGATTCAATTTCAATCAGCCTGAACGCAGCAACACCTGCGCTTTACAAGAGAGTTACTCAGCCCGTTTATGACGGTGAGACCGCATTCAACGCAATGCTTGATTTTGCAAAAAGATGCAAGGTGCTTGTGCCTGACGTAACACTTACCGTGGTTGACGTTATTCACAAAGAGGACATTGACCTTTGTCAGAAGTTGTGCGATGAAATGGGCATCCCGCTCAGAGTAAGACAATATGATTAAACAAAAAGAAAAGCCTTGGAAACGTTGATGTTCCAAGGCTTTTTTATTATTTGTCATTATTTTTGAACTTGTCGATTGAGATTGCGTTGTTGTGGATAATAGGTGCCCACACAACCTTTTTCTTGAACAAGGCATAAATCGCAATCGGGAAATATGTAAACATAAATATCGGGAATGTGAACATATAAATTATCTTTTTGAACGCTGTGCCGTCAATTACTTTCCATTCGGTAATGAATGTAATTGCACCGACAATGAACAAGAAAATATAGAAATATCCTATTCCACCGGCAAGACCGACAAGACCTGTTATAATCAATGCTACGACGCCTGTGCACGCGCCAAGGATGATTGCAAGGATATTCACAAGCACCATTCCCATACTGATAAGCATTGCGGGCGTGATATTCATAAGCATATCGTAACAGGAAAAATTCCCGAAGATGCCCTTTATAAGTCCACCGCCATGTTTACCAAACACCTGATAGAAACCCTTTGCCCAACGTGTACGCTGTTTCCACGCCTGACCGAATGTTTCGGGTTGCTCATCGTAAAGCATTGCGTCTGCGGCATAGCCGATTTTGCCACCGTCAAGAACATACTGTGTTGAAAACTCAATATCCTCAGTAAGCAAATGGAATTTCCATCCGCCATACTTCTTGATGACTTTTGTTGAAACCATAAAACCTGTACCCGAAACGATGCAACTGTTGCCAAGTTGCATACGGGGATTGTTAAGGTAACGCGCTTCTCTCAAAAACCACAGACCGTAACCGGCAGTAATCCAGTTTTTGAGGAAGTTTTTGGAATTACGATAACTTGTCATTATCTCATAACCGTTATCAAAAACCTTGTTCATCTCCTTGACATACTGCGACGCGAGAAGATTGTCAGCGTCAAGGATAAGATATGCATCGTAATTGTCAATGCTGCCCTTTTCAATCATATCATTGAACATATAATCAAGAGCATAGCCTTTGCCGACAAGTTCTTTGTCTGAGCGCTCATAAACTGTTGCACCAAGGTCACGTGCAATCTGCGCCGTTGAATCAGTGCAATTGTCCGCAATTACGATTATATCAAGCAATTCCTGCGGATAATCCTGCCTTCTGATGCTGTCAATAAGGTGGGGCAAAACGTCCTTTTCATTTCTTGCGGAAATCACTGCCGCAATGCGATGATTCTTTGTTGCTTCTTTATACTTCGGTTTCTTCTTTATCAGGCCGATGATTATGTAAATCAACTGATACAGATAAGCCAAGAAGAACAATGCACCAAATGTAAAGTTGAGAATATCAACCACTAATCTTACTACATCGTACCACATAACTTTAACTCCATCTCTCTTTGAAAAATCTATGGCATAATTATAATAAATTCACTTTTTTCATATGTTGACAATTTTATCACGAGACGGGTTAAAAGTCAATATTTCAACCGCTATTTAGATATTAACAAAATTTGAAGATTCTATTGTAATTAGTTTTCTTCTATTGTATAATTTCACATATAAACTATCTTTAGGGGTTATATGCTTATGAAGAATAAATATCTGCACATCGGCGTTACCGCTTTTTGCGTTGTCTGCGCCTGTATTATGTTTTTCTTCCTGCTTTTTGAGGCAGGTACAATATTCGGTTACATCGGCAAGGCGTTGTCATACCTGATGCCTATTGCATACGGCATTGTGCTGGCGTACTTGTTATTACCGCTTAACAACTGGTTGAACGCTAATTTTACAGAAATATTTCTTAAAAAGTTCAAGAAGGAAAAGCGTGCTATCAACACATCAAAAGCACTTTCAACAACAATAAGCATTTTGCTTGCTCTTATTGTTATAATCGGTCTTGCAGCGCTCATTTTCCCGCAGGTATGGGAAAGCGCAAAAAGTATTGCAACAACGTTGCCAGACACCCTCAACTCCTTCTCCGCCTGGATTAACAACGTGTTTGAAAACCATCCGAAAGCACAGGGAATTATTAACAGCGTGATTGAAACCGCGCAGATAAAAATCCGCGAATTTGCTACGGGTGACACTTTCATTGACCGTCTGCCCGAAATTCTTTCAAGCCTTTCAACCGGCATCTGGGGCGTAATAGGTTTCCTTGAAAATATCATTGTTGGTATAATCATTGCAATTTACGTGCTTAACAGCACAAAAACATTTGCTGCCCAGGCAAAGAAACTTACATACAGTATATTCAAAGTAAAAACCGCAAACACAATCATCCACAATTTCCGTTACACTCACAAGATGATTGGCGGATTCCTCAACGGCAGACTTTTAGACTCACTGATTATCGGTATTCTTTGCTTTATCGGTATGAGTATTTTCAAGATGCCGTACGCACTTCTCATCAGCGTTGTTGTTGGTATTACAAACATTATTCCATTCTTCGGCCCGTTTATCGGTGCTATTCCCAGCACAATTCTTATCTTCACCGTAAGCGAGAGACAGGCATTCTGGTTTGTTGTGTTTATCGTTATTCTCCAGCAGTTTGACGGCAACATTCTCGGCCCGAAAATTTCAAGCAACCTGACAGGTCTTTCGGGTTTCTGGGTTATGTTTGCACTCCTTCTTTTCGGCGGTTTATTCGGCGTATGGGGCATGCTCCTTGGTGTGCCGATTTTTGCGGTTATCAAAACCATATTCTCGGAGATTGTAAACAAAAGCCTTAAAAAGAAATCGATGCCGATCACAACGTACAGTTATATGACGGAAGGATATGTTGAGCCGGTTGTCACAGTTCAAAGCGATGAAAATGAAAGCACTGACGATAAAGATGACAAAAACAATGAAAGCGAAACAAATGAACAGAGCGAGCCGTCATCACCGATACTCCGAGCAATAAAAAATTTCTCAAATAAAATCAGCAAAAAAATAAAGAAATAATCACAAAAAAGCAGCGGAAGCCATTGCCTCCGCTGTTTTTATATTTTATATTTCTTTTTTACCCATTGGACAGTTTTTTCAATTCCCTGCTCAAAATCAACTTCGGGAATAAAGCCTGTATCCCTTGTAAGATTTGATATATCAGCACAAAGATGCATCACTTGTTTGTCAGCATACGGCACCGCACCCAACTGTACAGTTGCATTTGGTTTGCCATTTCTTCTTACCGACTGACAAAGTTTATCAATATATTCACTCAACTGAAATGCTTTACCGCTACCGATACAGTAAACCTCACCATTTATGCCTTTTTCACCAATCAGGTGCATTGCTCTTGCGGCATCTTCGCAATAAAGATAATCCCACATCTGCTCACCTTTTGTAAACTTTGGAGCAATATCGCAAAGCATATCAAGAATTCCTGACATAATCATTGTTCCCTCACCGTCGCAAGGGCCATAAACACTCAATATCCTTGTCCAGATATGCTCTATTCCGAGTCTGTTGCACTCAAGTCTTGTCATATCACCAGCGGCACGTTTTGCAATTCCATAGCCATTTTCGGGGTTGCATGGTGTATCAGGTGTCAGCACACCTTCCACACGTCCATATTCTGCCTGCGACCCCGCACCAATGAAGCGTTTACAACCGAGTTCTTTTGCAACATTCACCGCATCAAGCGCATATCTGATATTATCGCACTGAAGTTTGAGATTGTTTCTGAACGGACCTGCTGTGCCGTCCCATGCGAAATGATAGAACGCATCATAATCGTGAGGCAAAAACCTGTGCAACTGACTGATATTATCAAGACTGCATTCAATTATTTCTGCACCTGAAGGAATTGAATCCTTACGTGTTGAATTCTCCCTGATAACCGCAGTTACGTGCACTCCTTTTGAAAGAAGTTCTGAAATAAGAGCAGAGCCGATGCAGCCGGTGCAGCCGGTTATAATAACTTTTTTCATTGCAAACTCCCCTATTACATCTCGGAACGAGCTTTTTTAACTCTTTCTTCAAGCATTACGAGTCTGCCTCTGTCTTCGTTTGCCATTCTGTCATAGAACTCGCACTTGTTTTTAAGGTACATTGTTTCAAACTCCATTGCAAGCAAGATGCCTTCTTTGAGTTTTTTCTCATCATTATCCATTCTGAAAACAACTTTACGTGTTTCAAACTTGTCAGCAAAGTCATACATCTTAACGATAAACGGAATTGAATCAAATGAAATTCCGCCACCGAATCCGACTTTCAAGCCGTGTTTTCTTGCAGTTTCAGAGAAGTATTTACAAGCACTGTAAATCTCTTCACTGTTTATTCCATCTCTTGAAAGTCCCATTGATGCAGACAAGTCAACTCTGCCGATAGAAATTGTGTTAAGAAATCCTTTTCCAACAGAGCAGATCTCTTCAAAATTCTCTCTGCAAGTTTTTGTTTCAGCATTTATGATCCATTCAATTTCTTCATCAGCATCATAAACTTTCCTTGCTGCACCAACAAATTTCTGCATTGCAAACGGAGTTTCAATCATAGGCGCCATAATACCGCTTGCACCAAGCAAACGACACTGGTCAAGGTCACGGACCGCTTCACATCCACCGATTTTGATAAACAAATCCATATCCGCTCTGAACACGATTTCATTGAGTTTTACAAGTTCATCAGTTCTTGAGCCTTCCGCTTCAAACTCCGCTTTAACAGCAAGAACACCATATTCATTCTTTAACTTTTTAAGTATTTCAAGCATTCTGATTTCAGTTAAATTCATACTTACCTCTCACAATATTAAAAATGATTGCTCTCATATTCTTCCTTTGGCAAGAACGGGAACATATCGTCAATTGACGGAGAAACAATTCTGCCATCGTCAAGGACTTTTGAAGAAAGTTTAGGCTCAAAATTCTGCGAATAATCAAGGACAACTTCACAGATTACAGGGCCATTCATATCAAGCACACGCTGAATTTTATCAGCATCTGCCAATGATGAAACCTTTTCATACGGCATATCAAACGCATAAGCGATCTTTTCAAAAGACGGAAAACTCACACCGTTATCTGCACAGACACCAACAAGCGGCGGAGAAAAGAGGTTTGTCTGTGTCTGTCTGATTGAATGATAACCGTTGTTATTGAGAATAAAAATCTTCATATTGTAATTATTATGGAACACTGTCTGTAATTCCTGAAGATTCATCATAAGGCTGCCGTCACCCTCAAGGCATATTACACGGTCATTTTTCTTATATACCGCAGCACCGATTGCAGCAGGCAAACCATATCCCATACTTGCACAGCCTGAGTTTGTGAACATTCTCTGCCCTGCTTTTGTCTTTGCCGCCTGGAAAGTAACCACGCATGCAGAACCGTTTGAACAACAGATTGTATCGTCTGAGTCAAGTCTTTCAAACAATTCATCAATAAAGACATAAGGATTGAGAACTGACGGATTTTCATAAAATTCAGACTGAACTGCAGGATATCTTACAAGAAGATCCTTACACCAGGCGAGCCATTCGCTATGACTACCATTATAATCGGCTTTAAGCAACTTCTCCATCACACATTTAACATCTGCACAAATCGGCATATCGGGAGAAATTGTCGGCTTTTTGAGTTCGTTCTCATCAATGTCAACAATGATTTTGTAAGCATTTTTTGCAAAATCAAATTTGTTGTAACTTATCATCCTGATGTTCATTCTGCTACCAAGAACAAGGAGCAAATCTGCATTCTGAACAACAAAATTGCCACTTCTTGTGCCAACAGTTCCAGGCATTCCACAGAAATACGGGCTGTCATACGGCACCAGATCGTTTGAATTCCATGCAGTAACAACGGGGATGCGGAGTTTCTCAACAAGTTGTTCAAAAACCCTCTCAGACTTTGAAAAACGAATACCTGAGCCGGCAAGAATTACAGGACGTTTTGAGTTCTTTATTTTCTCAATGATAACGTTTGCGGTTTCGTCATCAATATCATAAGTTTTGATTTCAGACTCAGCGGCTGAAAAATGTTCAAGATTATCAGTTTCAACAACTGCGCCCTGAACATCGAGCGGAATATCAAGCCACACAGGGCCTTTTCTGCCTTCAAGTGCAAGATAGAGCGCCTTTTCAAGATGATAGGCAATCTTATTCTCATCGTCAATCATTACCGCATATTTTGTCATAGGTTTAACGGTATCAATGATTGTGTATTCCTGATCGCCAAGCTGACGAAGCGGGACATCAGTTGCGGCTACTGTTGTTTCCCTTTTAACCTGACCCGACAAAATAAACATCGGTACTGAGTCAAGCCAGCCACCAATA
>JAZQTF010000049.1:0-7032 GCA_045630445.1 Acutalibacteraceae bacterium | reverse complement strand
GCTCTGTTTGTTTGCTGCATGAGGGATTCCTGAAGTTTGCAGTCGGGCCACCCACATCATGAATATAGCCTTTGAAATTTTTGAGAGTTGTGAGTTTCCTCGCTTCTTCAATGACCGATTCTTTACTCCTTGAAGTAATATACCTGCCCTGATGGAAAGCGATTGAACAGAAATTGCAATCACCAAAACAACCACGGTTATGACAGATTGAAAACTCAACCTCCTGAATTCCGGGCACACCACCCTGTGACTCATACATAGGATGATAAGTACGCTCATAAGGAAGAGCATAAACTGCATCAAGTTCCTCTGTATTAAGAGGCTGCATGGGAGGATTCTGCACAACCATCATTTTACCATGGCGTTGTTTAATAACTTTACCGTAAACAAAATCCTGCCATTTATGCTGAATTCTGCATGAACGCGCATATTCGGTTTTTGAATTGACTACATTTTCAAAACTCGGACACTCCGCACCCTCATAGGGGGTTTCGGTTACGGGCACTTTATAACAAGTACCCCTTATATCACGAAGTTCAGAAATTGATTCCCCGCCTGCAAGTCGGTCTGCAATAATCTTTGTCTGCTTCTCACCCATTCCGTAAGAAATAAGGTCAGCGCCTGAATCAATAAGTATTGACGGGCGGACAGCATCATCCCAGTAATCGTAATGAGCAAAGCGACGCAAGGATGCTTCAAGACCACCGATTACAATCGGAATGTCACCATAGATGCGGCGGATTGCTTTTGAATAAACAATAACCGCTCTGTCAGGTCTTCTGCCCATTACTCCGCCCGCAGTGTAAGCATCAGTGCTTCTGCGCTTTTTGGCTACAGTGTAATGCGCAACCATTGAGTCAATATTGCCCGAACTTACAAAAAAACCGTATTTGGGACGTCCGAAAACCTGATAATCAGCATCCCTCTGGGGTTGCGAAACAACAGCGACCTTGTAACCGCAGTTTTCAAGCACCCTTGTTATAATCGCTATTCCGAAACTTGGATGGTCAACGTAGGCGTCACCTGTAACATAAACAAAATCAGGTGTATCCCATCCGAGCGCATCCATCTCCTTTTTTGTAACGGGCAAGAAACTCATTGTCAAAATTCCCCTTTATTCGTCATTACGTAATGCTTTGATTTCAAGCCATTCATCCATTGTGATAAGCACATCTCTCGGCTTGCTGCCCTGAGACGGCCCGATAATACCGGTGTCGCAAAGCTGGTCCATAATTCGTGCCGCTCTTGCGTAACCGATGTTAAGTTTCCTCTGAAGGAAAGTTGTTGAAGCATCTGTGTTTCTGATAACCAACTCAGCAGCCTGGTCAAAAAGAATATCTCTGTCAGGCGGAGTGTCAATGTCTCCACGTTTATTGCCTGACTTTTCAGACTCGGAAAGTCTGTTAATCTCACTGTTGATTTCTTCACTGTACTGTGCATTTGACTCGCTCTTGACGAATTCAACTACACCCTCAATTTCCTCATCACTTACAAAGCAACCCTGAACACGTTTCGGCTTTGACATACCAATCGGTGAGAAGAGCATATCACCCTTACCGAGAAGTTTTTCAGCACCGCTGATATCAAGAATTGTTCTTGAGTCAACCTGCGATGAAACCGCGAAAGCAACACGGCTTGGAATGTTTGCTTTGATTACACCTGTGATTACGTTTACGGACGGTCTCTGCGTTGCAAGCACAAGGTGCATACCTGCCGCTCTGGCTTTCTGTGCAAGACGGCAGATTGAATCCTCAACCTCATTTCTTGCAACCATCATCAAGTCAGCCAACTCATCGATGATGATGACAATCTGCGGCATTTTTTCCATATCCTCATTGCTTTCGCAACGATTGTTGTACGATGCAAGATCTCTTACACCGGTCTCTGCGAAGGTGTGATATCTTCTCTCCATCTCCAAAACTGCCCATTTGAGCGCACCTGACGCTTTGCTGGGCTCTGTTACAACGGGGACAAGCAAATGCGGAATGCCGTTATAGTTACTCAATTCAACGGTCTTGGGGTCAATCATAATAAACTTGACCTCACTGGGAGTTGACTTATAAAGAAGGCTGATAATCATTGAGTTGATACAAACTGATTTACCCGAGCCCGTTGCACCCGCGATAAGTACGTGGGGCATTTTTGCAAGGTCAGCACAAATCGGATTGCCTTCAATGTCACGGCCAAGTGCAACTGTAAGTTTGCTCTTTGCGCCCTTGAAGTCATTACAGTCAATAAGTTCTTTGATATCAACAACAGTTACTGCCTTGTTGGGAATTTCAATACCAACGGCTGATTTGTTGGGAATCGGCGCTTCAATTCTTACGCCTGATGCTGCGAGATTCATTGCGATGTCATCGGCAAGGTTTGTTATCTGGCTGATTTTAACACCTGCTGCGGGCTGAAGTTCATATCTTGTTACCGCAGGGCCACGTGTGATTGCGGAAATTTTTGTTGAAACGCCAAAACTTTCAAGGGTTTCAACAAGTTTTTCTCCGTTAAGTTTAAGTTCGGCAACAATATCACCTGAGTTTGTGCTTTTGCTTTCTTTAAGAAGATTGAGCGGAGGATAATGATACATTGCTTCTGTTTCTGTTTCCTTCTCCTTCTCGTCCTCCTGAACGGGATCAATATCGGTTTCAGTTTCTTCAGAAGTTCTGTTACCCTTCTTCTCCTTCGGGTCATCAAAATAATAGATAGGTGCACCGATTTCGGTTTCGCCCTTTTCTTTTTTATCCTCTGTTTCCTTCTTTGTTTTATTTTCTTCAGGAAAATCAATCGGGAAATCAATCTGCTTTTTCTTCTTTGCAGGTTTTTCTTCAACAACGGGGTCAATCTCATCATCATATTCGGGAATCTCAAGAAGTTTCTTATTCTTGATTTTTGAAATCGGCTTCTTGATTGCTCTTGAAGCATCGGAAAGAGTAAGACCTGTAACGATGAAAATAAGCGCTGCGATTATTACAATCAGAAGAATGAGCGAACCGATTTCACCAATGAATGAAACGAAAAACCCACCAAAAACCGCACCGATTACACCCTGCCAGAAACCGTCATATGCTGCCACGATTCCATCTTTGAAACCTTCTGTTTCAGTAATCATAACGTAAATAACGTGGATAAGGGATTCAATCAGGATTATTGCAGCCACAACGCACCACGAACGCGCTCTGGAATGTCTTTCAGTTTTACGCTTTTCGTAACGTCCTGCGATAACTGCCATAAATGCGATCACGGCAAAACCGCAAATTCCAAAAACACCGTACATAAAATCATGTGCGGCTTTCCACGCTTTTGCACCCGGCACAATCATAATTGCAAAAAGCAAAATTGCAAGAGCAAAAATGAGGATTGCCTTGACTCTGTCAGACATACCGTCTTTTTCAAACTGCTCCTGTCCTTCAAGCACGTCTGTCTTTCTTGCCCTTTTCTTATCGTCTTTTTTGTTTGAATTCTTTGTATTCTTTTTAGTCTGAGCCATTATGTACTTCCTCTCAATTCAACAAAATTAAGCGCCCATTATCGCCTGAAAAATTGTCTGACCCGCGAACAATTCGTACATTCCCTCCGCAAACACAAGCACACCGAGAACGAATGTGTAGATTGCGAAAATTGAAAACTTATTCTTTTTGAGTATGTATTCAAGACCTTTGATTGCAAGATAGCCGACAACTGCGGCAACAATCATTCCAACAATCAATGATGCAACGTGCACATCCTGCGCACCGGTTTCAATTGTGTCTTTGATTTCAAGCACTGCCGCACCAAGAATTGCGGGAATGCCAAGAATGAACGAAAATTCAAAAGCAGTCTGCTTATCAAGTCCTGTGAAAAGTCCTGCTGAAACGGTTGAGCCTGACCTTGAAACACCGGGAAGTGTTGCACAAGCCTGAGCAATACCGACAACGATGCCGTTTTTGAGTTTTACCTGGTCACTTCCGTCCTCCCTCTTGCTTCTTCTGTGAGCGAAGAAAAGAAGAATTGAAGTTATGATAAAGCAAGCCGCCATTCCAAGCGGATAGTTTGCAACGTTTTCAACATAGTCCTTAATCGGAAGAATGATAAACAACGGCAGACAAGCAACAATAAGCATTACAAGCATACGTCTGTTATTGTTCATTGTTTTGAAACTGAATTTGCCCGTGAAAAGATCCTTTACAGCGGAGAAAAATTCAAGAATCAACGCACCGATTCTCTTTCTGAAAGCGAAGAATACCGCAACAAGAGTGCCAAGATGAAGAACTATTGAAAGAAGTGTGTCCGCGTTTTCTGCGCCCATACCGTTGCCCGTTGTGTAATACTGATACAGTGCAAGATGTCCGCTGCTTGAAACGGGAAGGAACTCTGTAAGTCCCTGAATAATACCCTGAATGATGCTATTTAAAAACTCGCTCATATTAACCTCCGTTATGTACGCCCTGACGGGCTGGTTTTATGCTCTGAATTTACAACACGGCTGATACGCCGGGTTAAGATAATCGTAAGGATTGGTTGAAATAATCCGCCTGACAACTGAATTTTTACCACATTCAACCTCAATGAAACCGTACCTGATTGGCAGAAGTTGAGTCTGATTCACTGACTCGGCGAAAAAGATATCATCAGGAGAAACGATTGAATGAATTATCATTTCATCTCCCCCTTCTCAATCAGATGGTAAAGACACTCGAGCGCATCGGACAATCCGCCAAGACTGTCAATGAGTCCTGCCCTGACGGCCATCTCACCGTCAAGCACTGAACCGACATCCATAATCAGTTCACCTGTATTCATCATAAGTGAACGGAATTTTTCAGCCGTTATCTTTGAATTGTCAGTTACGAAACGGACAATTCTCTCCTGCATTTTGTCAAAATAAGATAATGTCTGCGGCACGCCGAGCACAAGTCCGTTCATCCGCACGGGATGAATTGTCATTGTTGCTGACGGGACGATGAATGAACGCTTTGCGCAGACCGCAAGCGGCACACCGATTGAATGACCGCCGCCAAGCACAATTGAAACAGTTGGTTTCTTCATTGTTGAAATAAGTTCCGCAATTGCAAGCCCTGCTTCAACATCACCGCCGACTGTGTTGAGAATGATGAGCAGACCTTCTATCTCATCCGACTCCTCAATTGCAACAAGTTGCGGTATCACATGCTCATACTTTGTTGTTTTATTCTGCGGTGGCAGGATGTAATGCCCCTCAATCTGACCGATGATTGTCAGACAGTGCAACACTCTGCCCTGCTTTTTCACGGCAACAAGCCCCATTTCTTCCGCACTTTTTGAAGTGTCAGCATTATCAGGACTTTCTTCACCGTGAGATTCGGGTGCAACGGGGGTTATGTCAAAATTTTTATACTCTTTCAAATCCATTTCCTCCTGATATGAAGTTACTCATATTGTGTCCTGAAATGGCCCAAGTATTATAAAGTTGCATACTTACCCACACTAACCCTATTTTACGCATTATACCATATATTGCATTTGCCCGCAACATAAATTTTATTTAAAATTTTAATCTTTATTATAATAAAAGATTGACAATTATATAAACAAGTTATAAAATATATAATTATTGTGTTAAACGAAGGGATGATACTTAATGGGTTACACTATTGCACAAAAAATTATCAAAGCGCACTTGCTCAGCGGCGAGATGACTGTTGGCAGTGAAATCGGTCTTCGCATTGACCAGACTCTCACTCAGGACGCTACAGGCACAATGGCTTACCTTGAGTTTGAGGCTATGGGTGTTGACCGCGTAAAGACAGAAAGAAGTGTTGCTTACATTGACCACAACACTTTGCAGTCAGGTTTTGAAAACGCTGACGACCACAGGTTTATTCAGTCAATCGCAAAGAAACACGGAATATATTTCTCCCGCCCCGGCAACGGTATCTGTCATCAGGTTCACCTTGAAAGATTCGGCGCACCGGGCAAGACTCTCATCGGCTCTGACAGCCACACCCCCACTTGCGGTGGTATCGGCATGCTCTCATTCGGTGCAGGTGGTCTTGACGTTGCAGTTGCAATGGGTGGCGGCGCTTACTATATTGAAATGCCGAAAATGGTAAGAATCAATCTCACAGGAAAACTCAGCCCGTGGGTTGCAGCAAAAGACATCATTCTTGAAGTGCTCAGAATTATGAGCGTTAAGGGTGGCGTTGGCAAAATCATCGAGTACGGCGGCGAAGGTGTAAAGACTCTCTCCGTTCCCGAAAGAGCAACAATTACAAATATGGGTGCTGAACTTGGCGCAACAACTTCAATCTTCCCGTCTGACGAAGTTACATACGCTTTCCTTAAAGCGCAGGGCAGAGCAGATTGCTACGTTGAAGTTAAGCCTGACGCTGACGCTCAGTACGATGAAGTTATTGAAATTGACCTTTCAAAACTTGCTCCGATGGCAGCAATGCCCCACAGTCCTGACAACGTCAAGACTGTTAAGGAAATCGGCAAGATCAAGGTTGATCAGGTTTGTATCGGCTCCTGCACAAACTCCTCACTTATGGACATGCTCAAAGTTGCAGCAATCCTCAAGGGCAGAACAGTCTGCGAAAGCGTAAGCCTTTCAATCGCTCCCGGTTCAAAGCAGGTACTTGATATGCTTGCAAGAAACGGCGCATTGGCAGACATTATTGCAGCAGGCGCAAGAATTCTTGAATCCGCTTGCGGTCCGTGTATCGGTATGGGTCAGTCCCCGAATTCCGCAGGTGTTTCATTGAGAACATTCAACCGTAACTTTGAAGGCCGCTCCGGCACTGCAGACGCTCAGGTTTACCTTGTAAGCCCCGAAGTTGCAGTTGCAAGCGCACTGACAGGTTACCTCACAGACCCGCGTGACCTTGGCGATGCTCCCGTAATCAATATGCCCGACGAATTCCTTGTAAATGACAATATGATCGCTCTTCCGTCAGAGATTGAAACTGCTTCTGACGTTGAAATTCTCAGAGGTCCGAACATCAAGGAATTCCCCAACAGCACAACATTGCCGAATGATATTTCAGCAAAAGCAGTGCTTAAGGTTGGCGACAACATCACAAC
>JAZQTF010000048.1:0-1062 GCA_045630445.1 Acutalibacteraceae bacterium | reverse complement strand
GGGCTTTGATTCTGCACTTATCAGAAACGTTGCCATTGCTGTTTATGAGGGCGAGATAAATATGGTTATCCACGCTGAGGGCGGAGTGATTGACGCTGAAATCAGCCCGGAAAAGGTGACCGTTGTGCTCAGGGATAAGGGCCCCGGAATTCCCGACATTGAGCAGGCTATGACCGAAGGCTTTTCAACTGCACCCGAAAACGTGAGAGCCCTGGGCTTCGGCGCAGGTATGGGTCTGCCCAACATCAAAAAATATTCCGACACAATGCACATCGATACTGTTATCGGTGTGGGAACAACGATTACTCTTACTTTTAACATTTAACTCCTGAAAAGGGGGAGATTTTATGAAAGAAAATCTTTTCCATTCCGTGCGAATGGACAGAGACAAGTGTGTGGGATGCATGAACTGCATCAAGCATTGCCCCACGGAAGCAATCCGTGTGCGCAACGGCAAGGCAAACATTATCAAAGAAAAGTGCATTGACTGCGGCAAATGTATCGCGGTCTGCCCCCACCATGCAAAATTTGCCCAGAGAGAATCCCTTGAAAACGTTAAAGATTTCAAATATAAAATTGCGTTGCCGGCTCCGTCACTTTACGGTCAGTTCAACAACCTTGACGATGTGAACTATGTTCTCAGCGGACTCAAGCAGCTCGGCTTTGACGAGGTGTTTGAGGTGTCAAAGGCTGCCGAGGTGGTTTCTCACGCAACAAGACAAAAGCTTAAAGAAAACAAAACGGGCAAGCCGTTGATTTCTTCTGCCTGCCCCGCTGTGGTGAGGCTGATAACAGTTTCTTATCCCACGCTGATTCCTCAGCTTCTTGATATGAATGCGCCGATGGAAATTGCGGCAATTATGGCAAGAAAAGAAGCAGTTGAAAAAACAGGCCTCAGAAACGAAGAAATCGGAGTTTTCTTTATCACACCCTGCCCTGCGAAAATCACGGCAATCAGAAAGCCGCTGACTCTTGAAAAGCCCGTTATTGACGGCGCTGTTGCAATCAAGGATATTTATCCTGCGCTTGTTCACGAAATGGGCAGACTCAGCAAGGACGAAA
>JAZQTF010000047.1:0-2765 GCA_045630445.1 Acutalibacteraceae bacterium | reverse complement strand
CACAAAATACATCACGTTGCGACTGTCAGGCAATTCATGCTTGTTGTTTCTCAGAGCAAAAATGCATCGCATTGACTTTGCAAGAAGAATTGCGTAAACAATCACAACAAGAATCCATATCTCATAGAAATCAATGGCGGTCGGGAAAAGTCCGCCCGTTCTGAGATACCACATATGGTCGGTGATAATCCCCCGCAAATCGGGCAACTGACCACTGTGAAGCAACGTTATACCAACAACAACCGCACCTGCGGCAACAACGGACAAAATCACTTTAAGAAAACTCTTTCCTGTGTTTTTCCAGAATGTGCGGTCTTTGAGTCCGTATTCAAGCAAAAGGCTGTAAACGTCAAAAGCAACACTTGTTGCAAGGCAGGCAATACCCGTTTCAAGGTTTGCCCAGAATGCAATTCCGGAAAGCGCATATCGCAGGAAACTGAGCAGTTT
Source organism: Acutalibacteraceae bacterium (assembly GCA_045630445.1). GTDB lineage: Bacteria > Bacillota > Clostridia > Oscillospirales > Acutalibacteraceae > RGIG7273. Next base: position 2,318 of record JAZQTF010000047.1, on the reverse strand, counting down.
CTTTCTCTTGCCCGACAATGAAGCACAACACAGTGCAAGGACAATTGACGGAAACAACATACGAATCGGCGTGTATTGCCAGTAAAGATAAGTTATTTTGGGGTCATTAAACCAGCTTGCGCTGATATTCATTATGCTGACCGCGGTCATCGCCATTGCAGTGACAGTTGCGACAACTTTATTTTTGCACATTCTGAACGCACAATACATAAAGCACAGCATACTGATAAGCATAAAGAAACTTGAAACAAGGCTTGTGTTGAACATTGTAACACCGCCAAGGAGTAATTCAAACGGAAGATAAAGATAAACAAACAATCCGTAAGTGCTTGTGAAATCAACAAGCGGGGTATGACCGCTGTAAAGTTGATGGATTGAATGATAAACAACTTCACAATGGAAGTATTCTCCGGGATTGTCCTGATAGAAACTGTTTACAACGTGCACGTATGCGACGGAGAAAATAAACGCGATGCAGACGATTATGCCAACAAATCCGCCAACACTGTTTGTCGCATCGGAGAATTTGCCAAACGCAAAATAAAGAACAAGCAAAAGCCCGACGATTACAAGCAAGATGCTGAAAAAGCCGCCGAAAATTGAGTTTGTGAGCGTTTCAAAAAATCTTGCTTCGGAGCGGAGATTAAGATAAATGACAAGGAATGTGAGAATGCCAAGCGATGCAAAATGTACCGCTGTGTTTAATTTGTGGCCGAATGTGTCCTCTTTGATTTTTTTGTTGAACAAATGATAAAACAAAGCATAGAGCAAAACAAAGGCGACACTGCACACCAAATACTGGAGAGTACGCGCAATCTGTGAAGTAATAGCAACATGCTCATAGAAAAAAACTTCCGCTATTGCCTCATAGTCAACCGTCATTCTGACAAACGAAAGCAGAAACCCGATAAAAAGTGTCACAACCGCAGTCGCCGCAAACGAGCAATAATTCACAGCAAGGCTACGCTTTGTCCTGTTTTTATCAGCCGCAATCATCAATTCGGTTTTCTTTTCTTTTTTCTTTCCTGCCACAACCACACCTCCATTAGCATTGCTGACTTTATATTATAATATATTTGAAATACTAAATCAATCTTTTATTACATTAAAAACAAAAACAGCGGCAAGATTTTACTCCTGCCGCCGTCGGTTGTTCAAGATTAACTTTTTGCCCCAATTATAATGAGAGCAGAGTGTTCACTCTTAAGCCTCTCTTGTCTTTGCAAAGCACTCTTTGCAGTAAACAGGACGGTCCTCTCTCGGACGGAAGGGAACTGTGTCCTCTTTGCCACATGTTGCACAAGTAACTGTGAACATCTCGCGCTCCGGCTTGCCAGCGTTCTTGCGAGCGTAACGGCAAGATTTGCAACGCTGCGGCTCGTTTACGAAACCTTTCTCAGCGTAGAACTCCTGCTCGCCTGCAGTAAATACAAACTCATTACCGCACTCTTTGCATACTAAAGTCTTGTCTTCGTACATTGTAATAACCTCTCTTGATATAAGAATTTACCCGTAGGCGGAATCGCACCGCCACCTTTGATAACAACGCTCTGCTTTAAGCTACCGGGGCATATATCTTCTACGCAAACTTTTTGAGTTTGCGACGAATTCTTTGTAAAGCGTTATCAACCGCTTTTGTGTGCGTTGATAAGGTCTGCGCAATTTCCTTGTAACTGCTTCCCGCAAGGTAAAGATGGATTATCTCCTTTTCAAAATCAGAAAACTCCTCATCAATAAACCTGCCAAGATTCTGATTCTTTTCCCTCTTGATGAGCAAATCAGCGGGGTTTGAATCAAAGTCGGGAAAATCCTCATCGCTCAATGAAAGATTGTCCCCACCGTGATGGTCGGACTTTCTGACGGCGGAAGCAATTCTGTTTTTGATGCACACACCTGCGTAAGTTTTGAAAGATGCGTTTTTGTCAGCGGAATATGTACGCACCGCTGAAATCAGGCCAAACATTCCCTCCTGCACAAGGTCCTCACGGCAGAGGGGCGGATTGTCATAACCTGACGCACAGGAAAGAGCAACAGGCAACATACGCGCAACAAGCAAATCGAACGCACCATCAAAGCCCTCCTGCGACAAGAGCGCAAGACTTTCGTTTGTCATCTGTGACAATTCTTCGCTTGTATAAGACTTTGCCATTTTATCACCCTAAAAACTATACACAGATTTATAATATACTAATTTTCTGTCAATGTCAATAATTATTTTTTGTCAACCGGTATGTTTTATTGTAATAATTGAACATATTTTGTCCCATAAACGTTGAAAATCAAAACCACCAGTTCAACTGGTGGTTTGCACTGCCCCT
>JAZQTF010000046.1:0-4426 GCA_045630445.1 Acutalibacteraceae bacterium | reverse complement strand
CATGGCTACGATCCGACTTATTTGCGTGTAGTGGATAAGTATGGAGCGGTAATTGCAACATCTTCGGGTTTTTCCGGTGATATAGGAGCAGATTTACCCTCTTCTGCAAAAGCGAATGAATACATTACTGCATCTACTTCGGAGGATCATTCAAGTTGCTGGACCGGTGAGCTTTCCACCGGTGAAAGCGTAATGATTTACACACAGATTGTCAGGGCCGCTGAGGATGGAACTGAATCGCAGGAAACCAATTCAGTTGAAATCGGTATGATTCGTCTTATTATTTCACTTGAAAATGTTGAGACAAGACTTTTCAAAAGTTATCTTGCTATCATTGGTGTGTGTATTGCTATTCTTGCGGTTTCCTTGATTTCAAGTATTTACTTTATTCACTCAATTGTTCGACCTATACGAGATGTTGAATTAAAAACCTCTTTGATTGCAAAAGGTAATTTTGATGTCAGAATCGGGAAAATATACGATGATGAGATTGGTGGATTGAGTGACTCAATCAACAATATGGCTAGGGAACTCGGAGAAACGGAACGCATCAAAAATGATTTTATTTCTACAATCTCTCACGAGTTGAGAACGCCTCTTACCGCAATCAAGGGTTGGGGTGAAACGCTCTTGTCATTAGGCGTTGAAAATCCTGACCTGACAGAAAGAGGCTTGCAGGTAATGGTTGAAGAAACCAACCGCTTATCCCAAATGGTTGAGGAGTTGCTCGGATTTTCTAAAATTCAGGGTAATCGTTTCAAAATGGTATTTGCAAAGACGGACCTTATGGTTCAACTTAACGAAGCGTTTTATATGTACCGTGAAAGAGCAAGACGTGAGAATATAACGATGTCTTATCAGGTATCGTGTGAGAGTGTTGACGCAGTTGCTGATGCAGGGCGTATCAGGCAGGTTTTTGTAAATATAATCGATAACGCGGTAAAATGCACACGTGAAGGTGGAACAATAATAGTGACGGCACGTGTTGAGAATAATTCGTTTATTGTAGCAATTAAGGACAGTGGCAGGGGTATTGCCAAGGAAGATTTGCCGCATGTGAGAGAAAAGTTTTATAAAGGCAAAAACTCCTTGAGTGGTTCTTCCGGTATTGGTCTTGCGGTTGTTAATGAAATTATAAATCAGCATAACGGAAGTTTGAAAATTGACAGTGAAGTCAATGTTGGCACAACTGTCACAATTACTATTCCGTTAAATCTTGATAAAAATGGAGGCGATGATTAATGGGTAACAAAGAGTGTAACAACGCTTGTCCCAAAGTGTCCGTCGGCGGACAGGCTTTGATTGAAGGAATAATGATGAAAGGTCCGAAAGGTACAGCGCTTTCTGTAAGGCTTCCCAATGGTGAAATTGAAACAGAATACAAGAATGTTGTGCCGTTCATTATGCGTCACAAATGGCTTAATATCCCGATTATAAGGGGTGTTGTTGCGTTTGCAGATTCTATGGTGGAGGGTTACAAATGCCTTATGGATTCCGCAGAAAAATCTGGAATGGATCTTGAAGAAGCAGAGGAGTCAAAGGTTGAGAAGTTTCTCAAAAAACTTCTTGGCAAAGCGTTTATGCCAATAATTTGCTTGCTAACAGTTCTTTTTGCACTTGCAACTGCTGCCGGTGTTTATGCGCTTGTTTCAGGTATGGTTACAAAAGAGAGCGGCCTTGCGTTTGCAGGCTCAATTGCAGGCACTGTGGTTTGCGGTTTATTGTTCTTGTATTTTGGATTGATAGCCCTTGCAAATGTTGGTGGTGCGGCATTCAAAAGTGCAATAGGAATAATATCAATGTTTCTTGGCGTTGGTCTTTCCATTTTTCTGTTTATTTATCTTCCGGCATTTGCATTTGACATTGTTGATAAATATATTTTCGTAAATAAAGATATCAGTTGGTGGAGACCGTTTTTTGAGGGCGTTCTTAAAATTGCTATTTTTGTATTATATATTTTCATTGTGTCAAGAATGAAAGAGATAAAGCGTCTTTTTATGTATCACGGCGCAGAGCATAAGACAATTTTCTGTTACGAACACGGTCAGGAACTTACCGTTGAAAACGTAAGAAAAGAGTCAAGATTCCATCCCCGTTGCGGAACAAGTTTCTTGCTTATATCAATTCTTGTCAGTGTTGCGGTTGCAATCATTCTTGGTAACGTTTTCCCTGAACTTACAAAAAACAGAGCGCTTTGGGTTGTTATCAAAATTCTCAGTGTCCCTGTAATTATGGGTATTGGCTATGAGTTTATAAAACTTGCGGGCAAAAAGGATAACAAGTTTACAAGAGCGTTGTCAAAGCCCGGTCTGTGGATGCAGAGACTTACCACAAAAGAGCCTGAGGATGATATGATTGAAGTTGCAATTGCGTCTGTAATTGCTGTAATTCCCGATTATGAAACAACAACGGAAGAAAAAACAACTGATTCATCCGTTGCTGAAAATCAAGAAACAGAGTAGTGAATGCTATGACTTACAGTGAACTTTACAAATTCACTTTGAACGAATTAAAGGATATTTCGGATTCTCCTTCAACGGAGGCAGGAATGCTTTTTCAGCATTGTTTTGGTTTTGACAGAATCAAGATTTCCGTCAATGGCGATAAAACCGCAGACGAAGAATCGGAGAGACTTCTTTATGAGTGCCTGAAAAAACGCAGGGAGTTTATTCCGATACAGTATATTTTGGGCAAAGGTAGTTTTTATGACAATGATTTCATTGTCGGTGATGGAGTTTTGATTCCACGTCCTGAAACGGAAATTCTGGTTGAACAAACGCTGGAGTTTACAAAGCAGTCAGGTGTTCAGAATCCTGTTATATTTGATCTTTGTTCAGGCAGTGGCTGTGTTGGTATCAGCATTGCAAAGTGTTTACCCGATGCAATAGTCTATCTGTTTGAAAAGTCTGATAAAGCAATCGGGTATATAAAAAAGAATATTGAACTTAATCAGACAAATAATGTCACGGTTATTGAATATGATATTTTTGACGGTATTCCAGACAGTTTGCCGACACCTGATATCCTTGTTTCAAACCCGCCATATATTCCGAAAGCAGATATAGATGCTTTACAACCTGAAGTAAAAAAAGAGCCTGTGATGGCTCTTGATGGTGGCGATGACGGATTGGATTTTTATCACTGTATATGTGATAAATGGTTGTCCTATGTTGACAAATCAGTGTTTTATGCTTTGGAATTCGGTATTTATCAGAGTGACGATATTCTGAAGATATTTGAGAGAGTGTCTTATGATGCTCAGATAACAAAAGATTTTAACGGCATTGACCGTGTTGTTTATGGTAAAACGATGAGATAGGAGGAAGCGAATTGCTAAGAGAATTATTATCAGGTTCGATTAATTTTGAGAGCATATTATCATATTTGTTGTCAACAGTGGTGGTTGTTTTCTTTACAATGCCGATTCATGAATTTGCTCACGCATTGGCGGCACATTTACTTGGTGACAACACTGCAAAATATCAGGGCAGACTTACTCTTAACCCGCTTGCACACATTGACCCCGTTGGTGCGGTTATGATTGCGCTTGTTGGTTTTGGTTGGGCAAAACCTGTGCAGGTGAATCTCAACAATTTCAAAAAGCCGAAACTCGGTATGGCAATCACAGCGGCGGCAGGTCCGATTACAAACCTCATCTGTGCGTTTTTGTTGATTGTAATTCTGAGAGTTGTGCTTATATTTACATCAGTGAATATGATAATTGCTGAAATAATTTTGACAGCGGCATATATCAACGTTTGTCTTGCGGTGTTTAACCTTATTCCCGTACCACCGCTTGACGGCTCAAAGATTCTCAATGCATGTCTTCCGTTCAAATGGTATTATAAGATTCTGCAGTATGAGCATTATGTGAGAATTGCGTTGTTTGTATTGCTTTTCAGTAATGTATTATCCCGCCCGTTGGGATGGCTCAGTTCACAAGTATATAACGGATTTATATCCATCATTTTCTAATTTGTTTAACAGAGTGGTGACTTATGGAAAAACTTTCGTTTAAACTTGAATGCTTTGAAGGTCCTATGGACTTGCTTTTGCATCTTGTTAATAAACGCAAATTGAATATCAATGATATTCCGATTTCTGAAATTGTTGACCAGTACATAGAGTGCGTGCGCAATATGCAGGAAGAGAATATGGAAGTTGCAAGTGAGTTTCTTGAAATGGCAGCAAGACTTGTTTATATCAAGACTGTTTCGCTTTTACCTTCTCCGAATGAGGCTGAGGAACTTAAACGTGAACTTGTCGGTCAACTTCTTGAATATCGTGATTGTAAGATTATGGCGGCAAAATTGTCACAGATGGCAAAAGGTGGAGATTACCTTTTGCGTGAACCTATGGAGATTCCGCGTGATATGTCTTACAAACGTCAGCATGAGGCTTGCGATCTTGTTGAAAAATATATGGA
>JAZQTF010000045.1:0-2598 GCA_045630445.1 Acutalibacteraceae bacterium | reverse complement strand
GGGGCAACTTGTCTTCCTAAGACCGCTTTGGCCTCCGACTTCCATTTCACGCGCAAGACCTTTCATTTCTTGTGTTGTCATTCCGGTCTGGCGCTGAATATTCTTTAGGGAAGAAATAAGGCTGTTTTCTGCTCTGACGGTCATAGCCTTTGATATCGAAGAGCCTAGGAGATCAGCTTGCTTTGCTGTTAAACCCAGTTCTTTGCCGACTTCGGAAAATTGTCTCGACAACTGACTTGTATCTGTAGAAAGGCTTTTGAGGGATGTTTTGACGGTGGCAAAGCTCTTAGTCAGGGAATTTGTAAGGCGCGATATATCGACCTCAGCAAAGGCATGCTCTGTATCTTTAGCGATTTGCTTAGACGTTCTTGTTGCAAATGCTTTAACATTCTCAAGTTGCTTTTTGAGAGGTTCAGGATTGCCGTTTATTTCAATGTAAATGCCGCCATATTGTGTTGAGCTTGCCATTTTACTTTCCCCCAACCTCTACAAATTTATCCCCTAAAATCTCTCTTACAATTATCATAACCTCTTGCTTCACCGCTTCTTCTGCGGGCTTAACAAAAGGATGCGCGGGAACGTGACCATATACTTTTCCGTTGCGTACAAGTGCATGCCCGTACTCAAGAAGATGTGCATGTGGAGCCATTGCCCCAGCGATATAACCGAGATTGTTGATCTTACTTTTCTTCTTCTTGATACTTTTCTTGAGAGCGCCAGTATCAACCTTAAACTGTCTTGCATTTGCTCGAATCTTTTGCACAGCGGAAGTTGCAAGTTTGTCTAAAATGTCATCTGTCCATCCAGAAAACTTTCTCATAATCTCATCAATCGGGATTATGACATCTGTTGCGCCTTTATATATTCTTCGCATACTGCACCTATAAAAAGCCCCATCTAAAACGTATCTGTCATAGATGGGGTCTGGATCATTTCTTTCCTCGGCGTTTAGCGGATTGTTCTTTCATTTCTTTGGCCTCAAGACGGCGTATAACGCCCTCAACGGCTCGAACCTTCCCCCAAAGTGCCTGAGTGCTATCGATGCACATTGCATCAGCAAGAATTTTCAACGCAACATAATCAAAACCTACTGTGCCACCCATTCCGGCGACTCTGACTTGAGTAATACCGGCTTGCAACAGTCGCCATGCATCTGTGTTGCCCGGGAGCAGTTCAGGGCATCTTGCTTCACATCCTTCGCATTTCGGCGCATCTTTTTTCCCTTTATATGCAACTTTGCAGGACTCGCAATATTTCGCGCCGCTTCCTGCGTACCACTCCCAAACGTCAGCTAGTTTTTTGTTTCTTCCTCAATCCCAAAAGTTTCAGCATTGATCTCTTTCTGAATCATCAGGCAGTCACGAAAATCCATCTCGTTTGCATCGGCTTCTGAGATTCCCGCCATTTCAAGCACCTGAAACGTCTCATCAAAGCCCTGTTTTTTTGCCTTCATGAGTTCCCGAATGTGTTTTCCCTTCAAAGGGTAAATTGTATAATGTTTATCCTTGCCACCAACTTTTACCTTGACTTCGCGTGCCATCCTTTTTACCTCCATCTTGATACAAAAAACATCAAACAAAAAACTTTTGTACAAACTTTATCAAATGCAAAACTACATGTAATATAGCACCGCTCAAAAAACTTGTAAATACGGCAAAAAGAAAGGCAATTTTTACATGAACACTTCTGAAAAACAGATATATTCCCGCTTTGAGAATGAGTGGCAAAAGGCGTTGCAAAAAATATACATCAATGACCGCGAATGCTCTCAAAGAGTATTTTGCAATGCTATACTTGCACCGTTAAAGAGACGCAAGGATATTCAATGCAAGGCATTTGAAGGAGGCGTTTTGACAGAGAAGGGGCAGTTTGTCACAGGCATACAACGCTCAACGCGCAATTTTCAACTTACCTTCGCTTGCAACAAAGGATACAAGCCAGAAAAAACGCACTATGTAGACGAAAAAGTTGTTTTTGGCGGTATTCTATACGGTCACTGGGGACACGTTTTAATAGATTCATGCTCAAGGCTGTGGCACTACGCAAAAAATCATGATGACGGCTTAAAACGCGTCTTTCTCACAACGCCGGATACAGATTTTAGATACGGGCACCTTTTCGACCTTGCCGGCATGAATTGGGAGATTGTCGAAGAAGCGACACAGTACAAAGAGATAGTTGTACCCGACGAGGCTTTTTACTCGCAAGACAAGGGCTTTCCTGTCTGGCTTGAGTGGTGGGATTTTTTGAAGAAAAAAGTGCTAAAGACCTCAAAATCGAGGTCTTCGTGCAAGAAAATCTACCTCACACGCACAAATTTCCATGCAAAAGACGGAATAAACGAGATTTACTATGAAAATTATTATAAAAGCCTCGATTATGAGGTTATTTCACCTGAGCAAATGCCGCTTGAAGAACAATTTTACATCATATCTCACGCAACACACATTGTTTGCACGATGGGGACGATTGCACATATGCTTGTCTTTGCCCAAGACGGAGCAGACGTGACTATCCTTCTGCGCTCTCCGGCAAGCACAATGACAGCACAGCTCAACATCAATCTCCTTCGGCGTTTTCGGTGGCGCTGTGTTGACG
>JAZQTF010000044.1:0-18632 GCA_045630445.1 Acutalibacteraceae bacterium | reverse complement strand
ATGGCGGCGCATACCATTCATTCACAATGACATGCTCCGTTAAGGGCTTGGGTGAGGCTCCGCCTCCTCCGGAAGAGGACGTACTTAAGGATGCAGTTGGTAATACAGGCAACTTCACAGCGGGTGAATCCTTCGAAGTTGAAGGCGATTACTATACTGACTACCGTGTTGTAACTTCCTCAACTGCGGAGACAGTTCCCGCAAAGCTCAGCCGTCCCGTAAGCGGTCAGCTTGTTGGTACAAACTCAAATTACTACACATCTGACAGCAGCAAATATTTCACAACAACAACCCGTAACACAGGTTCACCGGTTGCAAACGTTGCAATTGACACAACAAAGGCAGCTTTCCCTGTTTCTTATATGGGTTATGCATATATGAACTACGATGTATCTTCATATTTTGCAAAGGAAAAGCCGCTCACACTTGTAAGTGAGGTTGTTGGTGAACAGCAGGATATCAACGGCGTTCCCACACAGGTAACAGTCAAGACCTACACAGAAACAATCGTTTCAAGCATCCGTGTTGAGTCAATCAAGGCTCAGGAAGGTTACGTTGGCGGTCTTGCTTCCAGTTACTCAGTATCAGGTACAACGTGGGTAGCGGGTACTTCCGGCTGGAATTCAACAGCGAAACCCACAAATTATCAGACTCTTGGCGGTACTGACGTTTCCGTAACAATGGGCAACATCGGTGCTTCCTCAAATCTTAACGATGCTCAGATGGCAGCGGCTAAGAACAACGGATTTGTTACAATCTGGGTTAACAACACAGGCTGTGACTGGTCAAGCTACTATTATCCGTCTGCATGGCTCCTTGTTGAGATGCCCACAGTTACAGTAACTTATAAGACAATTACTTACACTGAAAAGCACATCACAGAAATCAAGGACCGTAACACTCAGTCAACATCTGACAGCTCCACAAACCCGATCACGCAGACTGGTAATTCAACCGTCACAACTGCTAACGGCGGTTACCTTTACGGTAGTAACTCCAGATACTATTCAACGTCTGCTAATAACTACAGAACCGGTACCGTTTCCTCAACAACAGGTTATCAGGCTCAGGCAAACACAGCCCTGAAGACAAATAACGATAACTTCGCAGTTGTATATGAGGGTGCAGGTTACGTTTACTTTGATATCGCTAGCCAGCTTAATGCAGGTCTTACTTACGAAACAACCGGCCCTGTAGAGAGTACGGTAGAAATCAACGGTAAACCCACAAAGGTAGTTAAGGAAGTTATCGATTGGACAGAGATCAAGATTACAGGCATCTCTCTCAGCGGTACAACCCAGGCGGGCTTTACCGGTAACGGTAACCTTGCTGACTCCTATAACATTACTAACACATTCTATGTTTCCGGTAATGCTGACTGGTCAACAGGAAACTATCCGACAGTGGGCGACTGGTCTCAGCTCAGCAGCTTCTCAAACATCAAGACTTCAAAGACAAATTACGGCGGAGACCTTGATGCAGCAACTGTTGCTGATATTCTTGAATCCGGACGTCTTACATTCCGTGTTGATAACACAGAGAACTCCTGGACTTCTACTTATTACGATTGTGCATGGACACTTGTTACAATTCCGGATATCACAATCCACTACACATCAACAACATGGACTCAGACCTTGATCACTGCAACTCAGGATACTAACTCCTTTAACCCGCAGTATGAGGTATATGCTCAGTACAGATTCACTGACAGCGACGGCGTTAGCCTTTCCAAGACCAAGTATATCGGCGCAACCGAAGGTTATGGTGCAACAGGTATCATCACTCCCTACGTTGTTGCTAACGGTGCAACACTTGGTACTGTAAACGCTCTCTTCTCCGCTCCTGTTAACCCCGGCGATCTTCCCAAAAACTCCGTAACAATCGCTGAGGATCCCTCCAGAACTGAGCACTACGTTCTCAAGAGAGCGTATATTGAGGATACAGGTGAGGAAATCGCAGATATCAGAGATAACGGCGACGGCACCTTTACTCTCACAACTCTCCTTGATGACACAATCAAGACAAACGATCTCTATACTATTAGAATTATATTTGAGTACGAAAGTGAAACAAAGACAGAAATTGATGAGTCTTCACTCGTTAAGGTAAATCTCCATTCTGTATTTGAAAACTTCGACCTCAATGGTAATTCTCTTGGTCAGGTTGGCACTGTTACTCAGTCCGCGTTTGCAAAACTTACAAATTCAAGTTATGTTCTCAGCCTTGATGATATCGAAATCCCGTACGGTGATATGGTAGTTAACGGCCAGAACATCTCCGCAGTACGTGGTTCAAACCGTGTTTACAACCTTAATAATGACAAGACAACTATCACTCTCAAAAACTCAAGCGGTACTGTTGTTCAGTCAACTGAAGATGCAGATGATTGCACAATCACTGCAAACAACAATATGGCTAAGGTTTACCTCGATTATGAGGGCGATGCTCCCAGAAATGGTGACATCCTCGTTGTAACTTACAACGGTGATGCATCAGTCGCTGGTGGTACAATTGACGTTTACCTCTACTATGAATCAACTCCGGAGTACAACATCGCTGTAAACTATGAGTTTGAAATCGTTGATGGTAACGGCAACAGAATTTCATCTTCAACTTACAAGTATTCCACAAACAACAGTTACTCCGTTGGTAGCGTTGTTCTCCCGTATGACGCACTTGCAACAAATGCGGCAGAAATGGAACAGTTCAGCAAGGTTAGCCTTACACTTGACGGCGTAACAAAGGATTACAAAGTTGCTGACTTCGGTGAACCCAAGGTTACAACAAATGGCGTAACACTTAATGACGAGTACAGAGTTACTGCATTCTCCAGCGGTTCTCCCACTGTTACACTTAAGTATCAGCTCGTTATGGAAACCGAAACAGCGGTAAATATTAGACACGTATATAAATTAGTATATGGTGGTCAGGTAGTCGGTACTGTAAACGCTGCTGCAATCAAGACAACGTTTACTGCTCCCGGTGGCGGCTCCGTAGCAGTTGTTCGTGACAACACAGCTATTGCTTATCCGTCCTTCGGTACTTTCACCGCTTCACAGTTTACTCCTGTAAGCATCACATCTGACGTTGCAGGAATTACATTCGGCGCACTTTCAAACGGCACATTTGCAATCAACACAGTTCCTTACAACACCCCGAGTGCAAACGTAACTATTACCTACGAACTCGTAGTTAATAAGATTACTGTTAACGAGTCATTCTCAATTAACGGCGATCCGGTAGGCGAGGAGTTCTCAACAGTTATCTACGCTCCGTCAAATGCGCTCTACACATTCCGTTCTGAGTTGGATGCAACATTTGAGCCGAATAACGACGGCGTTGTACTCAGCGAATACAAGGCAACATCTTCCGATGTAACATTGACCAACACAACCGGCGGTCAGGTAACGTTTGACATCGTTTCTATGAACGACAAGACCGTTAACATCCGTTACAATGCTGCAACATTCGCTCAGGCTCCGCTCAACGTTGTTCACCAGTTCTACAAGAACGGCAACCTCGTTGGTCAGAAGACAGTTTCCAACGTTGCAACCCTTACAAACGATCCGAATGGCACAAAGTCATTCGTCATCTCCGCTCTCAGCGGCACAGTTACAGGCATCAGCGGCAGCATTTCTTCTGCAGTTGTTGACGGTAACAACTACATCGTAAACAACAACGCAACAAGTGGTAATGCTGACGTTTCTGTAAGCGGCTTTGCTGTAACTTACATCAACGCTGACAAGACAGGTCCGCAGGATGCAATTGATGTTTATGTTCGTTACGATATCACTGACAGAGCAACAGTAACTGTTAACCACATCTACTTCATCAACGGTGTTCAGGTTACAGGCTCTGCTCTTGCTAATGTAACAACAGGCGCAACAAGCCTCACTGTTACTTACGGTCAGTCAACAGCAATCGCTACTTCAACTGGCAGAATTGCTTACAACGGCACAACATTTGATCTCAGCAAGTTCACTGCTTCTGCTTCAACATCTTCAAACGGTTTTGCTGCAGCTGGCACAAACGTAACCCTTAATAAATACAACGTAACAAGCGGTGTAGTAACTGTTCGTTACGACCTTACAGTAAGAACAATCACTGTTAAGGAAGTATTTATGGATTCACTCGGTGAACTCGGCACAGAAACAACTGTTAAGTATGTTGCAGATGGCGACGCTTACACATTCACATCCAACATTAAGGATGCTTATGATGGCATTGCAATCAGCAACTTCAGCAAGTCTATCTCTGCTGGTTATGTACTCGGCGCCGGCACAGTTGCTACATTCTCCGCAACTGCTTCTGCTGACGCAACTGTTACCATCACTTACTTCGTAGGTACAAAGGCAACAGTAACAGTTAACCACGAATACTATGTAAATGGTCAGCCCGTAGCTAGTGTTAATGTTACAAACGCTCCGACAACATCCCTTGAACTCGTTAAGGGTGTTGCTCAGTCAATCGTAACTGCTCAGGGTACCGCAGTATTCAATGGCACAACATTCAATCTCGCTGACTTCGCACCGCTCGCAAACTCTGCAACTGCAGGTGTTGAGGTTGACGGTCTTAACGTAACTCTCACTCAGTTCAACATCACTGAGGGTGTTGTTACTGTTCGTTACAATCTTATTGTTTACACAGTAAACGTAACAGAAATCTTCGTTAAGGATGGCATTCAGGTTGATTCCGCAACAACAACTGTTTACATCAAGGCTGGCGACACTTACACATTTGAGTCCAAGGCAGATGCAATCATTGATAACGTTGCTCTCACTGATTACATCATCAGTGCAACAGGCGCTAATGTAACAGCAATGGCTAACGGCGCTGCAACATTCACAATCGACAAGATTGCCAATAACGCTAACGTTGCAATCAACTACAATGTTTCCACAAAGACAACTGCAAATGTTGAATACGTTTATATCGTAAACGGCACTGCAGTTTCTGCAAACGAATTCACAAACCTTGCACAGGGTGCTTCTACAATCGAGCTTGCTTACGGTCAGGCAATCGCTACACCGTCTGCAAATGGTACTTATGTACTTGGCAACGATTCTTACACTCTTGCAGCAGATTTCGCTAAGTCTGTTACAGTAACAGGCGCTGACGCAACAGTAGTTGGCACAGACGTAGTTCTCAACGATTACAACGTTGCTAACGGCACAGTAACCGTAACCGTAACTTACGAAATCAATATCAGCAACGAGTCTGCGATTAACCTCGCTCACAAGTATTACATCAACGGTACAGAGCTTGTTGGTTCTGCAATCAACGGTGTAACAGCTGGTACATCATCACTCACACTCATTTATGGTGAGCCCCAGTCCTTCCAGACTTCAACAGGTACTGTTGTTTATAATGGTACTGAGTTCAATCTCAGTCAGTTCGCCGTAAGCGTTTCCTGCGACCCGACAATCTTGGCTGTAAACGGACTCCAGTTGACTCTTATCAAGCATAACGTAGTTGCTCAGAATATTGAGGTTCGTTATGACTTGACAGTTTACAACGTTGTTGTTAACGAGGTATTCTACATCAACGGCGTTCAGCAGGATACAGTATCCAATATTTACTACATCTCTGCTAAGGATGCTGCTTTGAATGCAGGTCTTGTTAACGGCTCTTACGAAGTAAACGGAATCGCAGCAAGCAACTTCATCACATCTGTTTCTGACAACAGCGACGCTATCGACGGTTCAATCTTTGACGGCAGATACATCGCAACAGTTAACAGCGACGGAATCGTAACAGTTGCTTACAACGTTTCTACTATTACTAATGTAAATATCACAAGCATCTTCAAAGTAAACGGCAGCACAGCAGGCGTTGATACAACTAATGTAACAAACGCAACTTCTGTTCAGAACGGCTTTGAATATGGCGTTTCCAAGAATGTAACATCTCTTGCAGGTGGTTATGTAATCTGGAACGGCGCAACCTTCAACGTTTCCGACTTCACAGCAACAATCACTAACTATGATGCAGGTGCTGTAGCGGTAACAGGTCTCGGCGTAACAGTTAACAAGTACAACTTGGATTCCACAGATATCGAAATCACTTACGAACTCGTGGCTCGTTCCGTAACCGTAACAGAAAACTTCATCATTGACGGTGTTGTTGTTGAATCTCAGGTAACAACTGCTTGGTTCGCAAACCTCTCTGATTACAAGTTCACATCTATCTACGGTAACACATACGCTCCCGCAGGCGGCGCTGCAACTCTCAACTACTTCACAGTATCTTCTGATATCGGTGTTGAGAAGAACAGTAACGGCTACGTAGAGTTCGAAGGAACTGCTATTGATAGCAACAAGGCTGTAGTAATCAACTACAACCTCACAACAAAGACAGACGTAATCGTAAGACATGAGTATTACTTCAATGGTGAAGCAATCACTCCGACAATTACATCTGCTGGTTCAACATCATTGAACCTCACTTACGGTGTATCCACACCTGTTGCACTTGCACAGGGCACATACGTGTTCAACGGCACAGAGTTCAGACTCGCTGACGCTGATATCACAGTAACTGCAACAAACGGCATTACTGTTAACGGCACAGACGTAACACTCAACCTCTACAACGCAACAGTACAGGAAATCACAGTAAGATATGACCTCACAACATTCGTTGTAACCATAACTGAAATGGTATCAACAGATGCTGGCAGATTCTCTCAGACAATCGGCACAAAGACATACTACTTGCTCGCTGGTGAGGCGTTCAGCTTTGTTTCCGATTATGCTCCTGGCAGCACAATTGAAATCAACAGAGTAACAATTCCGTTCAGCTTGTTCAACAAGACTGTAACAGGTACAAACGGTATTGCAGATCTCGTTGTTGATACTTCTTCCAACGTATCAATCAGTGGTAAGATGGATGGCCAGAATGCAGATATCGTTATCGTTTACGATGGCGTAACAACAACTGCAAACATTGAAATTGATCAGGTTTACAGATATAAGACCTCCAAGGCTGCTGTAAAGACAATTTCAACATTCTCCAATACTGCTTCTGCTCGTGAGCTCAGCGTGGGTGACAGAGTACAGATCCTTGGTGACAGAAACCTCTCCTTCCAGGTAAACGGTGCTCCCAGCATGACAGTAAACAGCCAGTACTTCACACTTGCATCAATCACTGCAAGCGGTATTGAAGGCTACATTGATGACGAAGGCTACTTCGTAATCACAGCCCTCAGCCCGAACCTTGCTGACTACGTTGACGTTACACTCACATACACAATCGACGTTTACTCTGAAGTTGAAGTTGTTCACGAGTTCTACGTTAACAACAAGTTGGCTGACACAATGATTGACAATCTTACAGGTGTTGTAATGGCCGGTGCTTCTTCCAGCGGTCAGACAGCTAACTTTAAGATTATTCAGAAGACATCCGGCACAGTTCAGAGCGGTACTAAGTCTTACAACATTGCAGACTTCACAGTTGATGATGATTTGATTCAGACAACAGGTCTTACAATCAAGCGTTCAACTGTAACAAACCACACTAATAAGTTTGCAGTTCATGCTTATGACTACTCAACAACTGAGCGTAAGGTTGTAATCCGTTATGACCTTATCACAACATTTGACGGCGCTGACGTAACAATCAATTCTCATTATGTAAACCATGGTGACTACATTGAGAGCCTCTTCGATAGCACAGTTTCTGGCGTTGAGCTTGGTGATACATTCTCCGCTAACACAGTTATCAAGAACATTAACGGCGTTAACGTCGCATTCAAACTTGACACTGTTCTTACACATGGCGTAACAGTTGTTAAGGATGGAGATGTTTACACAGTTACTGAAATTTCACCTGACGTAAATGATTGGTCAATCGACTTTATTTACAAGGCTTCTGTAATTGCTAAGGTAAAGACAGTCCACAACTTCTACGTTGCAGGTAAATTGGTAGGTAGTTTCGAAGATAAGTTCGTTGCGGTAACTCCGGAAAACATTTACGATTGGGAATTCGATGCTTATAAGGGCATTGTTACAGTCGTAACACCGTCCGGCACTTATGCTGCAATTGACGCATCACGCTTCACAACTACTGCAAGCGCAAACATCGATGGTACATTTGCTGACGGCACATTCACAATGGCTGCATCCGCACTTGAAAAGGTTACTGACATCGATGAAATCTTCACAATCACATTCGATTACAACGTTGATGGTATGTCATACGTTGTAGACGGTCAGGTTGGTGTTCAGCAGACTGCAGGTGCTATTGACAATAACGGCAACTATGACGTTACAACAACAATCACCTCAGCAAACAACAGCAAATCCGTTGATCTCGTATTCGTAGTTGACATCTCAGCAGGTATGTCTGAGGGCGTTACAGCAACAAGACTTGATCAGGCTAAGGCTGAAATCGCTGAATACATCACAAACTCCTTTGCTGCTAACAGCAACGTAAGAGTTGCAATCGTAACTTACGCAGCAGACTACACTGTTCTTACAGGCACAATTAACGATGCATTCGTTACAAATGTTGACGATGCTTTGGCAATTGTAGATTCAATCGAAGTTGTTAAGGATGGCTACGGCTATGACGTAACTGCTTCCAACTTGCAGGCAGGTTTGTATGCTGCAAGATATATCGTTGATTACTCTTCCGACGCTGTTTACACAGACGTAGTAGTAATCAGTGGTTCTACATCCAACACTGCTTATGAGAAGATTTCATTCGTAGGCGATTACGACTATGAAACTGTTGTATCCGTTGCAGATGATGTTGCTCAGGTTGCTGTAGACTTTGAGTACGCAAGACTCAGAGCATCAACAGTTACTAAGATTGATTTGACCAATGTAAATGTAAACATTGACAAAACAATGACAGAACTCTTTGATGCAAGAAATTACATTGATGTTGATGGCACAATCTCTATCATCATTGATGAAAACTTCAATCTTGTTGAAGGCAATGGTATTTATGTAAATAACGTTCTTCTCACTTCTGAGCAGTACAGCTATGATGCAGGTACCAAGACACTCACAATCAACCTTGGCACACTCAATGGTACAATTGAAATCGACTACACACTTGCTCTTATTGACACAACTGTGGATGGCGACTACTTTGTATCTGATGAAATCAAGGTAACTTATGCTAACTCCATCACCGGAAAGAATGAAACAATTTACGGTGTATCTGCAAGAGTTAATTACAACACAACAATCACAGGCGCTACAATCACAGTTATTCCTTATCGTGCTGACAGCAACAAGAATCCGATTGCTATGGACGGTATCACCATTCAGCAGTATCGTGAGGACGCAATCATCGGCGATCCGATCGTTTACAAAGTTTCTGGTGTAACCAACCTTACAGCAGGCACAACTTACACAGTTTCTGCTCCGATCGTTGCAGGTTATACACGTTTGGATAATGAGGACGCTACAAAGACTGTAGAAATTACAGAAGAAGGCGGCAACTTCATTGTTTACTTCGCATACAGTGCGTCTGGCAAGCTCGTTGATGATTCAGTTGCATACGACAATACTTCTTCCGTAGAGTTTGACGTTCTTGCAAATGACTCTTACGACGGAAAGAAATTCACAACAATTTACGGTATCGGTGCAACAGAGGCAGACGCTGCTGCTGGTAATACCGCAGTTGTTGAAACAACTTATGGTAGACTCGCTCTCACTGCTAATGGTAAGGTTGTTTATACTTCCAACCAGATCAGCGCAGTAACAGACGTTTACTACTACGCTGTAAACGATAACGGCACAATCCGCACAGCTAAGATTTACGTTGTTCCGGCATCAATCATCAGAACTGATGCTGCTGACGTACAGCTCGAAGTTGGCGACAGATGGGAAATCGTTTACACTAACGGTTCACTTACAACTGGTTTTGCAGACAGTTCTGTAAACAACAACACAAGTGTTCCTGAAAACCTTACAAATACCAAGGGCGAAAACCTTGCTTTGGGTATGACCTACACAACTGACCAGACTCCTGACTCTAACGGCAGCGGCTTTGTTTACTCTGGTTCAGGTCTTACAGACGGTAGAATCGGAAACACCTATGTAACAGGGGGGGATTGGACCGGTTGGTTTGACGAAAAGGTTACAATCGACTTTGACTTTGGTATTACTCATAAGATCACAGGCATTAACGTTAACTACCTTATTTTCAAGGCTTACGGTATTGCTGCTCCGAATCTCACAGTTTACGTTTCTGACGATGGTGTAAACTACACTAAGTACAACGGAACATTTGAGATGCCTGATGAAGATACTACATCTCATATGGCAACACTCAATATCACAGAAGACGATGCATTCGGCGGAGATGCTCAGACATTGTCCGGCAGATATTTAAGAATCGTTTCTGAGGACGTTGACGCTTGGGTATTCCTCGCTGAAATCGAGATCTACGGTAATATGGATCTTGCTCTTGACTCCGAGTACTACACTTACTCCGATGGCGACCACGTAAACGCTGATGGAGAAGCAATCAACTCCAAGTACTTTGAGAATGGTGTACGTCTTACAGACGGCATCAAACATACAGGCGATATCAACAACGATGGCAAGGGTATTGATGGTGCTACTGTTACTAACACAGGTAACACAAGATGGGGCCTCGCATCCTATGTTGAAGTTGTTGTTGACCTTGGCTCTGTAATGAAGACAGGTACATTCAATGTATATACAGTCAGCGATTTCTGGGGCTACACAGCTGCTGAAAACGTTGTTGTATCTACATCAATCGACGGTAACGTTTACACAGACGTTTACGGTCAGGTTTACAAGTTGACTGATATGGGTGCTGCTGAGATTTATGACAGTTCAGAAACTCATATGTATAAGCACACAGTTTCTACAGGTCACCTTGTTGACGCAAGATATGTTAAGTTCACAATCACACCGTGTGATTTCGGTGGATTCGTTGCAGTAGAAGAAGTTGAAGTTACTGGTGAACTCAATAAGGAATACTCTTCTACAAACAACAACTTGCTCTCTGGTCTTACTCACACCAGCACAACTGGTACAGAGGCTGGTTACAGCGACTACACCGCTGACCTTACAGACGGTATGGCTCGTATCGACACTCTTGATAATCACGGTGAGTGGTTCGGTCTCCGTTCATACGAAGGCGGTAACGTTGACGTTGAGGGACGCACTGCAGATATGATCTATGATCTTGGCGCAGTTTATGACCTCACACGTGCAAGAATCAGCTTTATGAACAGATCAGGTTACGGTGCATACGCTCCGAAGTCAGTTCAGATGTGGGTATCCGTTGATGGTGAAAATTACAACAGATACTTGAACTTCGCTCTTGATTCTTCTGATCGTGTTTACTACTGGTCTGAACTCGATAACATCGAGGGTATGATCGGTCAGTACGTTAAGTTCGTATTTGAGTTTGAAGATGGCAAATACTGGTCAATGCTTAACGAAATCGAAGTTTATGGTAACCCCGTTGCAGGCGGTATCTATACATCTTCAACATCCGGTATCCACGGCGGCGTTAAGGACGAAGACGAGAATAACTACGGCTTCGATGGCGGCGACGCACTTCTCGCTAACAGATATCAGGATTACATCAACAATGGTAAGGTTGACGGCTCTGACGAGCAGTACACAACAACCTTCACATTCGAGGGTACAGGTTTCGACATCATCTCCGTAACAGGTAGATCCGGCGGTTATATGGTTCTTAAGACTTATGACAGCAAGGGCAACCTCGTTAACGAAGCAAGCGGTAACATCTTTACTTACGCTAACTGCGATAACTTGTATCAGTCCACAGTATTCTCTTGTACAACTCTTACTCACGACACATACACTGTTGAAATCACCGCTGCAAGAACATTTGTTCCGATGCTCGGTATGACAACAACAGAGGTTTACGTTGACAGTATCAGAGTTTACAACCCGTTCGGTGAAGCATCCACAGGTCACTATGACGATGCTCACGACGGAGCAACATTCGCAACATTGCGTGACTTGTTCACAGCTGGTAAACTTGGTATCGACAATCTCGGCGATGGCTTGTACACAATCAGTGGTAAGCTCAACATCAACGATTTTGCAAGCAAGAATACAAACTACGCTATCAACCTTGTTGACAATCAGGCAATGATTCTTGAACTCACTGGTGCATCTGCTTACACAACCTTCCACGTAGAAATGGCTGGTTATGACAGCTCTGCAACAGTTGAAGTGTACGTAAACAGCAAGTTGGTTGAAACAATCGATATCAACTCTGGTATCTATGCTTACTATGACTTCTCAAGTTATATCAGAGAAGATTCCACAGTTAAGATCAAGGTTGTTTCCGGTAACGTAACACTTACAAAGGTTCGCTATAAGGGTGCAACACTTGTCGCTCCTGAGAGTGGTGAGAAGTACCAGACTGGTGAAATCGTAAGTATCGGTGAGAGACCTGATGCTGAACTTATGACAGACGCTCACAGAATCAACACAGTTGCTATCACAACAGTTAACGGTTCAAGAACTCTCACAGCAGTTGTTTACACAAACGCTGCTGCTGATACAGTAATTGCTTACACAAGTGGTTACAGACTTGCGCCGACAGCAAAAACTGTTAAGGTAACAAATACTGGTGGTCAGCGTATGTTCGTTGTAACGTACACAATTCCTGACAGTGTTGAAGCAGGCGATATCTCCATTTCCTTCTACGCTCATAACACTGCAGAAAACGCATACTCCACAAATCACAAAACATTGTCTTACACAATTAAGTAATGTTAAACTGATTTAAAAAACCCTCGGGGTGCCTACGGGCATCCCGGGGGGATTTTTTTGTTTGCTGATGAATTTTCAGAATAGGGGAGAGTGTTTTCACCTGAAAGTTAAAATATAAAAAATAATCATAAAAGTTAAATTAAAATTGGTTAATCTGCGAGGCTTATTTTGTCCTTTTTGGCTTGCTTAAAAATGAATAAGGTGATATAATTTATGATGTATGATTATATTTAATTGTGAGGGCAAAAGATATTATGACTAAAAGAATTTCTGCTTTGTTAATGACACTTGTTATGATGTTTACAATCTTCTCAAACGCGTTTGCTGTAAGCGCTGTTTCGGGGCCGAAATTGCTTGATCCACCACCATGTAATTGTGGGTCGGAAGAAGTATATATTTCGGAACATCATAATAATTGTGACACAAAAATATATTATAGGAGTATGGCTGCGTATTGCGATGTTGCGGAACTTGGTGAGTATTGGCCCGAAGTTCCTTACAATGCACGCGGCTATGTTCTCGAATACTTAAAGGAGACCGATATCAGCAAATATCGTGATGTGGTTGCTGCACTTGCACCGTATTATGATTATGTGCCGGAGTCTACATCAGGCAAAAAGGCATGGGATGCTTTTGCCAAGGTAGAGAATGCGGTTGCGTCTCTTAAAGAACCTGTCTGGGAAGATTTTGAAAATGTATATAAGTCAATGGAGATTGCTTATGGCAAGGCTTTCCAGAACGATGTGTTGAAAGCAACAACAAAAGACCTCGCAATGCTTGACGCACGTTTTAAGGCACTTGAAGATCATTTGCTCAGAGTTTATAAATACAGCAAATTCGCACAGAATCCGGATGATGTTGTAATGATGTCAACATCGAATGATGGTTCTGGCAGAACAAGTATAAGCAACCGTTACAGTACAGTTGTAAATGCAGGTAAATGGGTTACAAACACAGGAAAGAACAGTTACAGTCTTACTTTGGAAAGCTGGGTAGGTGGACAAACGTTTGATATCCAGAGTCCTGCTGACGTTATTCTTGTCCTTGACCAGTCTGCATCAATGTACACTCCCGTAGGTCTGCCGTATGCTCTGTGGCACTACGCATTGTACGAAAACACAGATGTTGATGGACTTGAAAGATATGGCGTTGAAGGCGACGATGACCTTGAAGGTATCCTTAATATGCTCGCTGACCCGACTGTTGACGAAACAACAAAGATGACTTATGCTGAAAGATTTGCTCAGCTTGGCTATCTTGTTGCACAGAGCCGTACAGGTGGTTACGAGTACTGTACAAATGAAGAGCATGTACACACTGATGAAGAAGCAAGTCTTTGTGGAATTGAGGCTCATATTCATAACGATGCTTGCTATGACGATTGCGGTGAATCTGCAGTAGTTTCTGTTTTTAACCATTATTATCAGTGGCGTTATGCGCAGTCATCAAATTCTTATTACAACAAAACATCTGATAGCATAAACACAAATTCAGGCCGTCATATCAAACTCTGGCCTATTACACAGGGTAATACAGAGTATTTCCGTATTGCAGCAATTGCAGACGGTACAATGGAAGAAGTTGCTACCAATTACAGTGCTTTCCAGGAAGCAACCGCAAGTACAGGTCACGTTTATCTCTATGTTTCCGGTTACGAACAATATCATCCGTTGCTTACACTTGAAGTAGGTGACTGTATCAGAATCAACTCAAATGGCAATTTTGATATGTCAGTTTCTTCAAAACCCGCTGATTATGGCGCAAGTGATAAGGGTGGCAGCGCGTGGGCTGCCGGCACTGCAACAATTGACATTATGCCTCAGTCCCACGGTATGCAGATTACATACTTTAATGCTAACAGTAACACTGATTCAAGCCTTGATGTTTTCACCGCTGCAGGAGATCCGCAGCATACATTCGGTTATACAGACGGTACAACCGCTTTTCCTGCTGGCAACGTAATCGGAAGTGTTGATTACAGATTGACAGACGGCTATAAACCTTCTCTCTTCGGTCTCAACAATATTCCTGACAACGGTTATGTCAGATGGCAGGCTGTAAACGGCGCAAAGGCTGATGCTTGGCTGAGAGTTAATTTCCAGAATGTTAAAACTGACTCTTATGGTGATGGCGGTTATTCAATCGGCCGTACAAAAGTTGACACATTTACTGTTTATGGTTTCAGCGGTTGGGGATATGGCACTCCTGACAGAGTTGCAATTTATTACTATGATGGTACGGCGTACAACCTGATGGAGAATGTAACCGTTCATTATGAGTTTGGTTCAGACTTTGGTTATAAAGTTATTGTCAACTTGCCTGAACCCGTATATTATGACTTTTATGCAATCAGAGTAACAAGCAGCAACAGTCAGATGATGCTTTGTGAAATTGAAGCAAGTTATTCAAGAAGAACTCAGTACAATGCCGTTGAGGATGAGAGTTGTTACGGTACTCTGGACCAGTTTCACAAAAGCACTTTCGTAGAAGATGGTACAAAGACTTACTATGCAAGTGAATTTGGTACAATCCATTATTACAACTATAATGGTAACACCGCACTTGACAAAATCCTCACTGATGGCGTTAAGAATATCAACAAAGTCGGATATGCTCAGGATTATTTCAGATTCAGATATTTTGAATCAAATGGAGATACAATCAAGCCTTACCTGATTTTTGATCTTGGTGAAGAAAATGCCAAGAGTTCAGTTTACAGAATCTATGGTGCGTCAGGAAACTGGGGTACAAAAACTCCGACACAGACAAAAATCTACGTTTCAAATGATAAGGTAACGTGGACGCAGGTTGATTGCACTTTAAGTGTTGATGAAAGTCTTGGCACAACAACGGACTTCACCGGATTCAATCTTTACGAAGTAACGTTTGCTGCTGAAAACAATCAGTTAGCACGATATGTTAAGTTTGAGTTTGGTGATTGTGAACATCTTTGGATGAGTGAGATTGAAATTCTCTACACTTACGAAAACACCAGTTGTGATATTCGTTATTTCAACAGACATGGTTGGAATCACGTGCATGATGATGGCTGTGCAGACTGTGGTATGGTAACTCATCGGCATACCGTAACCTGTGGATTTACCTGTGAAATGGTAACCCACACTCATGAACTTTGTGACATTCTTTGTAATGAGAATCATATTCACACTGATTCTTGTTACACTTGCGGTGAAAAATACCACGTTCATGATGGCAAAACTTTGAACTGTGGTGCTGATTCATCAAATATTTATGATCCCAACAGCCCGTATTATATGCATTATCATACCTATGATTGCTATGAGGGCGACGGATGCTTGTATTGTATGCCTGAGCATGACCACGTTAAAGAAGGTTGTGAGCCTACAAACTGTTCTCTTGAAGCGCACGAACATTATGTTGATTGTGTCGGCGGTGAAAGTTTTGGTTGTACAATACGTGAACATAAACACACGGAAAACTGTTATCTTGATCCGGATAAATGTTCTTCAATTTCTGGTGGCAAATGGCACACAAACCATAGCGGAGATTGCTATTCCTGTGGTGTAAAACCCCATGTTCATGACGTAACATGTGGCGTTGCCTGCGGCCGTGAGGAGCATTTGCATTCAGCCGAAAATTCACACGATTGCTGGACTTACGACTGGTTCATTGTACAGTACGATATCGGTGCTGACGGCAAAGTTGGTGCAACACTCAATGATGATGGTTCTTATACAGTTGATCCCGACAGTGATGATGTGCTTAAAATGTATCGTACTGTTATCACTTCAAGTCCCTCTCAGGACAGCAACGGTTTCAGTGACAGACCGGAACTTGAAGGATCAAACTGTATTGAAATCAAACTGACAAATCTCGGAAAAAATCAGTTCTATTTCTACAAGTCGCAGACGGGTGCACTTATTGATTCGTTGGCAATGTTCCTTAACAACCTCAACGATTCAGGTGTAAATCACCGTGTTGCAATTGCGGGCTTCTCGTCCGAAGCATACACAACCGAGTACGCAAATGGTACTGGTATTTATATCAATGGTGAATTCAAAAGCCTGATTGATATTTCAGAAATTGACAATAGTAAAGTAATAAGTGTTTATCACAGTTTTGTTGAATTGCTTAAGAGTGAATATGGCTTCACTTCATCACCAGAGTGCACAACTGCATTCAACAAAGCGGATGCTGCTTGGAAAGAAGCCTACAACAATAAAACGGATCATTTACTTCCGGAGTATTATACCGAGGAGTATGGCTATGCGTGGTTGTTGAGAGATTTTGTTCAGACCATTTATGAAGATCTTACAGAATATATCACAGTGACTGATTCACAACTTACCGCGTCTGATTATGCGCAGGCACTGATGCCGCTCAATCCGCAGAGTTATCAGGATATAACTAAGGATAAAGATCAGTGTTTTACAGACCTTATGAACAGTTTGCGTGCTGTTAAAACTGACTATTACTATACAAACCAGTATCTTGGTATGTATATGGCTGATCAGATTTTCGCAAACACTCCCATCATTCCAACAGAAAATCAGGACTTCAATGGTGACGGAGTGATAGAGGACATCAGACAGCGTATGGTTGTTATGTTTACTGACGGTGTTGCACAGTCACAGTTGGTAACAGATGCAAACGGTATTGCATACTCTTATCAGGACTATACTATTGACAAGATTGTTGAGTACGCAAGACATATGGAGGATGAGTACGGCGTTTCCGTTTACTCAATCTGTACATCAACAGTAAACGTTGACGAGAGTAAAGATGAGGACGTTTCCTATCTTTACTATACATCATCTGACTTCAGAACAACTGAAGATCAGGAGGGTGTTTACAACATCCGCTATGGTAAGGAAAATTATCCGTTGACTGCTGAGCGTATGTCAAGCCTTACAAACTTTATGCGAGTTGAAAGTGCTGCGGCAATGATTGACTCATTCAATAAGGTTTTTGCAGACGTTGGCGGTGCATACATCCAGATGGGCGTTGATGCGGTAAATCAGGACGTGCTTAACGAAGGTTTTGCACTTCCCGAAGAGTTGGTAACTCTTATTGCACAGAGCATCTCTGAAGGAAAAGTATGTAACAGCGATAATTATCCCCAGATCAAGGATTACATCAAAATTTATACCGTAGATGCACTTGACGGCTCTGAAACAGGGGAGTACAGATTCCCTGAAAACACAACGGGTAACACATTCAGTGCGGATGCGGATGGAGTAGAATTGTTTGCTGATGCAAAGATTGAAATTGGTGTATATAATGATAAATATTATATCCGTGTCACCAACTTTAACTATGCAGCAAACTTTGTATCCGTAAATGGTCGTGACAGTGATCATACGGATGACAATGATGAAAAGAATTTCTGGGGTAAGAAACTTGTAACAATAATTCCTATCGAGTACAATCCTGACGGATTGGGTGGTAGTTATATCGACACAAACTACAATTTCCCCGATGGTGAAGAGTACGAGTTTTCCGGTTTGTTCTATTACTATTACAGTGCAACAGACGTTTTGCTTGGCACTGTAAAGGTTGAAGAATACACATCCCCGACAGTAGATATTCCCACAAGCGTTACTGTCAACAGCAGTATAACAAACGCTCCTGCTGATGAGAAACTTACTATTTATTATGATTACTCTCAGTTTGGCGGTCTGGTTGATGTTGAGTCAGAAACACTTCCGACAAACAAACTCGAGGCTGTCCGTAATGAAGTGTCAGACTATGGCATTGGTTCATTTGAAGTTAATGAAGTTGTGGCAAGTGCTCCGATGAGCATTTATCTTTCTGATGACGATCTCAAGAAATACAATGTTGAGATTATAGTATACTCACGTGACACTAAGGGTTATCAGGACGAAAATATTGTTACAATCAACG
>JAZQTF010000043.1:0-4902 GCA_045630445.1 Acutalibacteraceae bacterium | reverse complement strand
CCATCAAGGGTTGAAAGGGCAATCCGCCACGCGATTGAAGTCGCATGGGACAGGGGAGATGTTGACGTGCTTTCCTCATACTTTGGCTATACAATCCAAAATTCACGCGGTAAACCCACGAATTCCGAATTCATCGCAATGATAAGTGACAAACTGCGACTTAAGCTAAAAATCAGTTAAATTGTTGTTGACAAAAAAATATGATTGTAGTAATATGTTAAGGAAATAAAATTTAATTGAGTTGTCTTCAGGGCGGGGTGAAATTCCCCACCGGTGGTAATGGTGAGAGCCTAGTCCACGAGCGCAAGCTGACTTCGGTGAGATTCCGAGACCGACGGTAAAGTCCGGATGGAAGAAGAAAAACGCAATTGATTTGCGTTCTTTGCCCTGCACTTTTTTGTGCGGGGCTTTTCTTTCGCAGACAACGGAAGGAGAAAATTATGTCAAACAGAACGCTCAATGGAAAAACAAGAAACAACACTTTCGTATTCGTATCGGTAGCAATGCTCAGCGCGGTTGCCTTTGTGCTTATGCTCTTCTTTGAGTTCTCATTGTTACCTGCTCCTTACGATTATCTCAAAATGGATTTCAGTGAAGTTCCTGCAGTTATCGGTGGCATTTTCTTTGGCCCGGTGTACGCAGTTATCATTGAATTGTTGAAAAATGTGCTTCAGCTTTTAATCAAAGGAATGGGTACACAGATGGGCTTTGGCAATCTTATGAATTTCATCGTGGGTTGTGCTTTCGCCGTTCCGTTCAGCATCTTTGTCAGAAGGTTTTATTACAGCAGTAAAACATCAAAAGGCAGAGTTCTTTCGCTTGTTGGTGCAAGTGCGGTTTCAACCGTTGTAACGGTAGGTCTGGGCTTCCTTGGCAATCTCTGGATTGCACCGCTCTATCTTGAGATGTTTGCCGGTTGGGAAGTAAGTGCTGAAATGGGACTCAATGCTGCAGTTGCTGCAACCTTGTTTAACCCGATCAAATGTGCAATTCTTATTGTAATTATGGTTTTATTTGTAATACTTGCATTGCCCAGAATAAGAAAAGCAATCAAAATATAAAGGATGATATAATGAACGATATTAAATCAGTTATCGCTCAAAATATAATAGAACTTCGTAAAGCAAACAAAATGACCCAGGCTGAGCTTGCTGAAAAACTGTCTTACTCTGATAAGGCGGTCAGCAAGTGGGAGAGAGGGGAAAGCATTCCTGATATTTCTGTCTTAAAGGATATTGCCGACCTTTTCTCCGTCACAGTCGATTATCTGATAAGCGAAGAGCATGATGAGACGGTTTTACCCAAAGCGGTGCTTACGCCCGTGATGAAAAGGAATCGTCTTGTCATTACTTTGCTGTCAACTGCGCTTGTATGGCTTATTGCAACCGTGCTTTATGTTTTCTTTGAAGGAATCGGAGATTCGCTTTCATACAAGTGGATGACGTTTGTTTTTGCTTTTCCCGTATCTTTCATCGTGTTGTTGGTATTCAATAATATATGGGGTAAAAAACGCCGTAATTATCTGATTATATCGTTGCTTGTGTGGACATTGCTGGCGTCAGCGTATTTGTCAGCACTGACGTATTTTGGCAACAATTTCTATTTTGTATTTATCATCGGCATTCCTGCCCAGATTATCATTTTGTTGTGGTCAGGAATGAGAAAAAACGAGGGTTAAATTGTTAACAAATTGTTCATAAAAAAATACTTGCAATTTCAAAAACTATGTGTTAATATATCCCTTGTTGACGGATGAACAACGTTTGTTCGTTAGTCGGTGTTTATGACGATGAGGGCCCACCCGTTCCCATTCCGAACACGGTAGTTAAGCTCATTCGTGCCGAAAATACTTAGCGGGAGACTGCTCGGGAAAATAGGTCGATGCCGACACTCATAAAGGTAGCCACCCAGTAGGGTGGTTATTTTTTTGCCCTGAAATCCCAAAAGATCTCAGGGCGCTTATATTCAGAATTTTTATTGACAATCCAACTGATTTTTGATAAAATTTCCACGTCAGCGGATAACCCTGACGCATCAGATTTTAATATAATATATGGAGATGTACCCAAGTGGTTGAAGGGTCCGCACTCGAAATGCGGTAGGTCGGGCAACCGGCGCAAGAGTTCAAGTCTCTTCATCTCCGCCAAAGAAAAACCGCGATTCTCGATAAAAGAATTGCGGTTTTTACTATTTGGTGGTATAATTATATTATAAATAATTTATTATCCAACTATGAAAGGAGCAAGTAATGGTGAAAGAAATGAGCACAAAAATCAGGCTAAAATTAGATCCGGAACTTCTGCCTGAAACAGTGGAATTCTTTGAGCGTCACAAGGATGACAATCTTCCGGCATATGATTTTGCAACTGCTTTAATTCAATGTGACAAGACCGTAGTTATGCCCCGTTGCCTGTTTGATTTTATTGTTAGCCTTTATGAAAATGCTATTGCCGAAGGCAATGTTTTTGCTATGAATGATCTCGGCGCACTATACTATGACGGCAGAGGATGTAATCAAGATTTTTCTAAAGCTGT
The DNA here is from genome assembly GCA_045630445.1 of Acutalibacteraceae bacterium. GTDB lineage: Bacteria > Bacillota > Clostridia > Oscillospirales > Acutalibacteraceae > RGIG7273. The sequence goes on along the minus strand of JAZQTF010000043.1, from coordinate 2,367 downwards.
TTACTATTATGATATGGCTGCAAAACTTGGCAATAGACAGGCTCAGGAGAATCTCGGATATTGTTATTACTATGGACGCAATGTTGCTATTGACTATGAAAAAGCATTCCATTATTTTGCTCTCGGTGCGTTTGATGGGCACTTGGTTTCGCTTTATAAAATCGGCGATATGTATATGAATGGATACTACGTTGAGAAAAATCCAGCGGAAGCATTTCATATCTACGAGCGTTGTCTTGAAACAATGACCGATGAAGCGGCTATGACAGTGGCTGGTCCTGTCTTCCTTAGACTTGGAAACGCATTTCTTTACGGAAACGGCACTGAAGAAAACGCAAAGAACGCACTCGTTTGCTTCCAGAAAGCAGAATTATATCTTTATGATATGGTTGCCAGCGGAGATTGGATGTATAGAAAATCATTGCAGGATGCGATTGCCGGACAAAGTTTTGCAAGAGAAAAATTAGCCAATGCCTCTTTGCGCGTTGAGTGATACAGAATTTGCAGAAAATATTGATAAAAAGATTCCTTCTGTGCTACAATGGGAGAAATGAACAATGCAGCGCGTGTGACAATAATTGGTTTGATTTGCCTATGCGCTTGCTATGTACGGTGATTCTCTGTGTGGTGGTATGCTGATTGCTGTTGTGACATCAGTGAAAAGACCTGATGAAACGGTGGATTGCACAAGTGGCTTGTGCGGCTGAAAAGTGCTGTTTATAAAAAAGAGGATTGCCGGATATAAAATTAAGCAAAGGTATCATTCCTTTCGGGATAAGGTGATACAATTGCTTTCTGAAATTAAGAAAATGATTAAGAAAGAGCGGTAACTATGCGCGGTCGAATTAAAAAAGTATTCAATGCCCTGAAAAACTGGGACAACAACAAGGCTCACCTTGTGTGGCTGTATAATATCGGCAAAGGCTATCGACGTTATATGTGGGGCTTTTTGCTTATCAACTTGGTTTCTATGGCAATTGGTCTTGTCAGTTCTATTGCCGGTAAGTATGTTGTTGATGCGGCTACGGGCTATCAGTCAGCCTTCTTTATAAAATACGTTGTAATTATGTTGGCAACAAGCGTGGTTTCTATTTTGCTTTCCGCCGTGTCCGGTATGTTTTCAAACTATGTGCACGAAAAATTTGCTTTCAGTATAAAAGCGGATATGTATGACCGCGTGCAACGAAGCATCTGGTATAAATTGTCGAAGTATCACAGCGGCGATTTGTTGTCAAGACTGACTGCGGACATTGATACAATTGCTTCCAGCATAATAAGTCTTGTGCCCAATCTGATTGTAACGGGATTACAACTTTTAATTGTGCTTGTAATTTTGTTTATTTATGACCCTACCCTGGCTTTAATCGGTTTGATTGTAGGTCCGCTTGGTTTTCTTGCAGGACTTATGTACAGAAAGAAATACACAAAGTATCAGACCAAATTGCGTGAAAGTCAGTCCGAATATTATTCATTTTTTCAGGAGTCTATTTCCAATATCGGTGTTGTAAAAACTTTTCAGCTGGAAGATGCAAATAACGCTCATTTCCAGAATATCCGTGACAAGCGTATGAAACTTATAACGAAAAGTTCAATTTTCAGCAGTGTTATGAGTTCACTTATGCGAATTGTTTACAGTGTTGGTTATATTGTTGCTTTCTGCTGGTGTGCATATCGTCTTTCAACAGCAACCACTTTTATCAATGAAGCGGGGCTGGAAGTTGCAACATATACATACGGCACAATGACATTATTCCTGACCCTTGTCGGACAGGTGCAGGGCAGCATACGCTCTCTCGGCTCGGTTATCCCCAGTTTATATTCTATGATGATTTGTGCAAAGCGTATCCGTGAAGTGACCGAAATTGAAGATGAGGACTATGATGAAAAGCAGGGCGTGCCGACAGCCGTTTCCTTGAGCATCAATCACGTAAACTTTGCTTATGAAGGTGATAAAGTTTTAAGTGACCTGAATTTTGAAATTCCTGCGCATAACTTTGTGGGCATTGTCGGCGCTTCCGGAGCGGGTAAAACAACATTTGTCCGATTGCTCTTGTCGCTTATCAACCCCGACTCAGGCACACTGGAATATATTGATGAAAATGGTAACAGGGAGATTGTCTGTCCTTCATCAAGACGATTCATATCTTATGTCCCGCAGGGCAATACGCTCTTGTCAGGCACAATTCGCAGCAATCTGTTGGCCGGTAATAAAGACGCCACAGAGGGGCAAATGTGGAATGCACTTGAAACAGCGGGCATCGGTGAATTTGTGAAGAATCATCCGCTCGGACTTGATTATGCGATTTCCGAAAAAGCAAGCGGTTTGTCAGAGGGCCAGGCGCAGCGTGTTGCTATTGCGCGTGCGTT
>JAZQTF010000042.1:0-5232 GCA_045630445.1 Acutalibacteraceae bacterium | reverse complement strand
AGCTTTCAGGCGTTCAGTTGCTCAACGTTATCAAAACATCAGGTAAACCGATCAAAGAACTTGCAACAATTATGACAACCTATCCGCAGGTGCTTGTAAACGTAAGAGTATCCGCAGAAGGCAAGGCTGCTTTTGGCACTGATGAAATTGTACAGCAGGCAATCCGTCAGGCAGAGGCAGACCTCAACGGTGACGGCAGAGTACTTGTAAGAATGTCAGGCACAGAGCCACTCATCAGAGTAATGCTTGAAGGCAGCGACTACGCTTTGATTGAAAAACTTGCAAACGAGGTTGCAAATGTTATCAAGGAGCGTCTTTCTTAATTTTTGAATTATGGAAAACATTATTGAATTTAACAACGTGAGTTGTTCATACGAAGACATTGACGGCAACAAAAACACTGCCGTCAATGGAATTGACCTTAAAATCAAAAAAGGCGACTATATTGCTGTTTTAGGTCATAATGGGTCCGGCAAATCCACGTTTGCAAAACTCTGCAACGCAATACTTCTGCCGGATGAAAACATGGGCACAGTTATTGTTAACGGTATTGACACCTCTGACGATGAACAACTCTTTGAAATCAGGCAGAACGTTGGCATGGTTTTTCAAAACCCTGACAACCAGATTGTTGCCACAATTGTTGAGGACGACGTTGCTTTCGGTCCGGAAAACATCGGACTTGATCCGAAAGAAATCCGCCGCAGAGTTGACGACGCACTGACAAAAGTTGGTATGTATGAATACCGCATGAGTGAACCGCACAAACTTTCCGGCGGTCAGAAACAAAGAGTTGCGATTGCCGGAATAATCGCTATGCAGCCAAACTGTATTATCTTTGATGAGTCAACTTCAATGCTTGACCCAAAGGGCAGACAGGAAGTTCTTGAAACGATTGATTATCTTAACAACGAACTTGGCATCACAATCGTGCTCATCACTCACTATATGGACGAAGCAGTACGTGCAAAACAAATTGTTGTTATGAACAACGGAGAAATAATGCTTAAAGGCACTCCGAAAGAGATATTCTCAAACGTTGAGCAACTCAAACTTGTCGGGCTTGACGTCCCGCAGGTTACGGAAATTGCTTTTGAGTTAAACAAACACGGTTTCAGTTTTTCAAAGGAAATTCTGACCGTCGATGATTTTATTAAAGAATTCAGATTATAGCAAAGGAGATGAAGATGTTGTCGATTTTAAGAGCAGAAAACCTCAGTTACACATACAGCGAAGGTACACCCTTTGCAAAAAAAGCACTCGACAACATCAGTTTCTCCATTGAGGCGGGAGAAATGATTGGCGTTATCGGCCACACCGGTTCAGGCAAATCAACTCTCCTGCAACACCTTAACGGTCTTTTACGTCCGCAACACGGCAGAGTTTTATTTAACGAAACAGACATCTGGGAAAAGCCGAAAGAAATCAGAAATATTCGTTTCAAAGTCGGAATCTGTTTCCAGTATCCTGAGCATCAGTTATTTGAAGATACCGTTTTTAAGGACGTTGCTTTCGGTCCTACAAATATGGGACTTGCTGAAAACGAAATCAAAAGAAGGACAAGGTTTGCTCTTAACTCCGTCGGACTTGGAATGGACTTCTGGGCAAAGTCCCCTTTTGACCTTTCAGGCGGAGAAAAGCGCAGAGTTGCAATAGCAGGAGTTATTGCAATGGAGCCGGATATTCTTATCCTGGACGAGCCTACCGCAGGGCTTGACCCAAGGGGCAGGGATGAAATAATCGCTCTGCTCAAAAGTTACAGAAAAGACCACAACAAGACAATTATCATTGCATCTCACAGTATGGAGGACGTTGCTAATTTTGCAGACAGAGTTATGGTTTTCAACAAATCAAAACTTGTTATGTTTGACTCCGTGCCTAACGTTTTCTCAAAATCAGAGCAACTGTCTGAAATCGGGCTTGATATTCCTCAGGTGACACAACTTGCTATCAGACTCAAAGAAAAAGGTTACAATATTTCAAAAAACATATTTACTGTTGAAGATGCAATAAAGGCACTCATTTCTCTAAAAGAAGGAGGAATGAATAATGCTTAAAGACATTACATTAGGTCAGTATTATCCCGTAAAATCCGTAATACATCGAATTGACCCAAGAGTTAAAATACTCTTGCTCATCATATATCTTGTCACAATCTTCATAGCGGATAATTTTATTTCGCTTGGATTTATTCTGCTTTCAATAATCTTTACCGTTTTGCTTTCAAAAGTGCCATTCAAGGTCATTCTGAAAAGCATTAAAGCAATAATTTTCATTGTCATATTCACAGGATTGATAAATATTTTCTTTAACACATCAGGTAACGCGGTTGTTGAATTCGGAATAATTAAAATAACTGACGCCGGAATTGCAAATGCAATTTTTGTTGCGATAAGAGTGTTTATGTTTGTTGTTATCAGCTCACTTCTCACTTACACAACAACTCCGACAAATCTCACGGACGCGATTGAAAAACTTCTTGCACCGCTTAAACTCATCCGCATTGACGTGCATTCAATTGCGATGATGATGACAATTGCACTGCGTTTTATTCCAACACTTATTGAAGAAGTTGGCAAAATAACAAACGCACAAAAAGCAAGGGGTGCCGATATGGAATCGGGCGGACTTGGCAAAAGAATCAAGTCAATCATCCCCGTCCTCATTCCCCTTTTCATCTCTTCATTCAGAAGTGCATCCGACCTTGCATTTGCTATGGAATGCAGATGTTACACGGGTGGTCACGGCAGGACAAGAATGCGTCAGCTTAAAATGACCCGCACAGATATTTTTGCGGCAGTGTTTATGATTATAGTAATCGGCGGTATGATAGCGCTGAATCACCATGCCGCATTCGCGAAAATTTAGAGAAAGTTTTGTTATATATGAGAAATATACTTCTTACTTTAAAATATGACGGCACGAATTATCACGGCTGGCAGATTCAGGACAACGCTGTGACTGTGCAGCAGGTGCTTTCCGATGCGATTGAAAAAATTGCAAAGCAGAAAATTATGCCAATCGGTTGCAGTCGCACTGACTCAGGTGTGCATGCGAATATGTTCTGTTGCAATTTTCAATCAGAAATCACAATACCTGACAATGAAATTGTAAAAGCACTCAATGGAAATTTACCGTTTGATGTTGCTGTAACCAACTGCACGACTGTAAGCGATGACTTTCACGCAAGATATGACTGCAAGTCAAAAGAGTATATTTATCAGATTGTCGCCTCCCCTGTCAGAAACCCTTTTCTTGACAACTATTCAATCCATTACAAATATCCGCTCAACATTGATGATATGAACTATGCCGCAAGACAACTTATCGGCAAGCACGATTTCTCCGCTTTCTGTTCAGTGGGCAGCAGTGTTCAGTCAACTGAGCGTCAGATTTTCAATGCGGGATTTGAAAGAAATGGTGACCTTGTGACATTCTCAATTGAGGGTGACGGTTTTCTTTACAATATGGTAAGAATCATCGTTGGTACAATGTTTTACGTATCACAGGGTAAGATTGACAAGGACGATATAGGAAGAATTATATTATCAAAAAAACGCGAAAACGCAGGGCCTACCGCGCCCGCAAAAGGATTATTCCTTAACAAAGTAAACTACTGAGGAGGAAAAACAAGTGTCAGATCAAATTGAAATATTTGACGGCGAAGAGGAAGAAGTTTCAGCCCCCAAAAAGACCAAAAGAACTGTTATACTCATAATTGTGGCAATCATCGTTGCACTTATTTCCGTGTTCCTTATAATAAACCGCAGGCATCTTGCACCGATGAAGTTTGCTGAATGGGTGTCTGATTCATTTGTCCGCACAGGTTCAGGCAACGGATACCCTTATGAAATAAACGCAAACTCCGTCAGGGATGTTGCGGCCTTCAACAAGGACGGAGTAATACTGACGGACACATCACTTATCATACTCAGTCCGTCATCAAAAGAAATCACAAACCGTCAGATACCGTATTCTAATCCTGTAATGAAAACGGCAAGCGATAGAATACTTATTTATGACGTTGGTGGTAATAACTTTTCAGTTCACAACCGTTCATCTGAATTATTTCGCAACACAACCGAAAACGCAATCACAACCTGTGCAATCGGTGACTATGGTAATTTTGCGGTTGCAACAAGGGACAGTATTTATTCGGGAAGCATAACGTTTTACTCATACAAATTCAAGGAAACTTTCAAGTGGAATTCGGGTAACTCCTATATTCTCTCAATAGCACTCAGTCCTGACGGTGACTACGGTGCTGCTGTGACACTCAACGCCACAAACGGTAACGCATACTCCACAATTTACATATTCAACTTTGAAACAGAAGAAGTCCTCTCATTCAGATATGAAAACACCGTCATCGGAAACATTATATTCGGGGCAGACAATCAGTTGACCGCAACCGGTGACACAGGCATCATTGTAATCAATGCCATCAACGATGAAAAAGGCTCTGATAATGCGTATGAAATTGTTGGTTCACTCACTCATGTTTCATGCGATAACGGAGACGCAGTTGCGACAATTTCAAAGATTTATGAAAACAACAACATTTACAGTGTCAAATATGTAAACCACAAATACGGCACAGAGTTTGAAACAACGATTGAAGAAAAGGTTTATGACGTTTATGCCAACCAGAAATTCTGTGCGGTACTGACGGACAATTCGATTTATCTTTACAATCACGAAGGAAACGTTGTTCACACTGCCACTGTCAGATCACTCAACGCTGACTCAAGCGTTCAGAAAATATTGATGTGTGAGTCTGAACTTTACGTGCTTACATCGGGCAAACTTTTGCAGATTTCTTACTGATAAATCAATCAAATCACTCAAATAATATGGAGGTATTTACAAATGGAAATGTATCTTGGAATTTTCATTGATATCTTACTTTGTTTATGTCTTTTAATCTTTATAATCAGAACCGCAAAAAAAGGATTTGCATTATCTCTTTTTAACATCCTTGCATTCTTCGGTGCTTTTGTGCTTGCAAGTCTTGCTGCAAAGCATTTGTCAACCCTCATTTACACAACCTTCTTTGAACAGTCAGTAATTGAGAGCATTGGCAATTCTGCAGCGTCAATCATAAATTCCACAACTGAAGGAATCAGAAACTTTGTATCAACCGAATTCCCTCTCCTTTTCAACTTCTCAAATATTTCAGGTGCAGGTCTTGATACAACCGCTGTCCAGAATGCTACAACTGCAACAGCAGCA
>JAZQTF010000041.1:0-3426 GCA_045630445.1 Acutalibacteraceae bacterium | reverse complement strand
CGGATATGCCATTGTGGGATACGGCGTTATACATTATGAAAAAAACAAGTTTTCCCCCATCGGTTTCGGTGCGATTACAACTCCGCCGACTATGGAATGGACGTCAAGACTTGAAACAATTTATGATGACCTCAACGCAATAATTGCCAAATATTCTCCCGACGTTATGGCGATTGAAAAACTTTTTTACAACAACAACGCAAAGACAGTTGTTGACGTATGTCAAGCAAGAGGCGTCACACTTCTTGCAGCAAAGAAAAACAACCTGCCGATTTTTGAATACACACCGCTTCAGGTAAAGCAAGCGTTGGTTGGTTACGGCAGAGCGGAAAAAAAACAAGTACAGGAAATGACAAAATCATTACTGAATCTCAATGCAACTCCGAAACCTGATGACACGGCTGACGCACTCGCGATTGCAATCTGTCACGCCCACGCTTCAGGCTCCATAATGAATCTTATAAAATAAAAGCAAAGGAATTTACAACTTATGATTTACAGTGTAAGCGGAATACTGAAACATATTGATCTTAATTTTGTTGTAATTGAATGTAACGGCGTTGGTTTTAAATGCTACGCAAGTGTGAATACTATTTCTCAATTAGGTGATTTGGGTGATAAGGCAACATTATTTACTCATCTTGCAGTCAAAGACGACGCAATGGAACTTTATGGGTTCAGCACACCGGATGAACACGAGTGTTATCTGAAACTTATATCCGTTTCAGGTGTTGGCCCGAAAGCAGCAATTGCAATTCTTTCAAAGCTCTCCCCTGCTGAACTTGCAAGCGCGATTGTAACGGAAAACGTCAAAACAATCACCGCCGCACAAGGTGTTGGCCCTAAGGTTGCGCAAAGAATTATCCTTGAACTGAAATCAAAATTTTCATCAACTGCGTCGGTTGTGTCACGCTCACAAAGTTCAGGAAAGAGTGTTGCAAACGCGGGCAACGAGCTCAACGAAGCAGTTATCGCACTTGAAGCACTTGGTTACACACACGCTCAGGCAGTTTCGGCAGTCAGTGGAATTGACCCCATGCTCCCCGCAAGTCAAATCATAAAACTCGCTCTTAAAAACTTGATGTAAGGAGGATTTAAGAATGATTGATGATTTTCAGATACAAGAATTAAAAAGCAGAACTGTTGACCCTCAATACAATGTTGATGACGTTGAAACAGAAATCAGCCTGCGTCCCAAACAACTGAGCGAATACATCGGTCAGGAAAAAGCAAAGGAAAACCTGTGCATTTATCTTGAAGCAGCAAAGATGCGTAATGAGCCGATGGATCACATTTTACTCTATGGCCCACCAGGTCTTGGCAAAACAACGCTGGCAGGAATAATTGCAAACGAAATGGGCGTTAATATACGAATAACATCAGGCCCTGCGATTGAAAAGCAAGGCGATCTTGTTGCTCTTTTAACAAACCTTGAAAATGGCGACATTCTCTTCATAGACGAAATACACCGTCTGTCACGTCACGTTGAAGAAATACTCTACCCCGCAATTGAGGACAGAGTTATTGACATCATCATCGGCAAGGGTCCGTCAGCAAGATCAATCAGACTTGATCTGCCACGATTTACTCTTATTGGCGCAACGACAAGAGCGGGTCAGCTTTCAGCTCCGTTGAGAGACCGATTCGGAATCATTCTCCGTCTGGAGTTATATAGCCCTGAAGAACTTTCAAAAATCATTTCAAGAAGTTCAAAACTGCTTGGAATTGATATTGAACAGAAAGGTGCGCTTGAACTTGCGAAACGTTCAAGAGGTACTCCGAGAATTGCAAACCGATTGCTCAAACGGGCAAGAGACTTTGCTCAGGTTATGGGCAACGGCACAATTACTCTTGAATCAGCGAGAACATCGCTGTCAAAAATGGAGATTGATGAACTCGGACTTGACTCAATTGACATCAGGATGCTTTCGACAATGATAAGGAATTACAACGGCGGCCCGGTTGGTCTTGACACAATTGCGGCGGCTATAGGCGAAGAAGCAATAACAATTGAAGACGTTTATGAGCCGTACCTTATGCAAATCGGTTTTTTAAGCAGAACTCCACGAGGGCGATGCGTAACCGCACTGGCATACAAACATCTTGGAATTGAACAGCCACGCTGTTAATCCACAGTTAACAAAGCAATTATTAAATTAAATTTATAAAAATGAGGTGCTAACATTATGGGAAGATTATTTGGTACAGACGGAGCAAGAGGCGTTGCTAACAAGGAACTTACTTGTGAAATCGCTTATAAAATCGGTAAGGCAACCGCTATGGTACTCGCTGAGGGTGCTCAGAGCCGTCCGAAAATCCTTATCGGTAAAGACACAAGAATTTCATCAGACATGCTTGAAGCCGCTCTCTCCGCAGGTCTTTGTTCAGTAGGTGCAGACGTGCTTATCCTTGGCGTTGTTCCGACACCCGCAGTCGCTTACCTTGTAAAGACAATGGGCTGCAACGCAGGTATTATGATTTCCGCATCACACAACCCCGCAGAATACAACGGCATCAAACTTTTTAACCACGAAGGATACAAACTCCCTGACAGCGTAGAAGAAGAAATTGAGGCTATTGTTCTTGACAACGCAAAACAGCCGCCCGAAATCATTGGAGAAAACGTCGGCACAGTAAAACGCGTTGAATACGCTGTTGATGACTACGACAACCACATCATCGCATCCATTGACGGTGACCTCAGCGGTATGAAAATTGCCCTTGACTGTGCACACGGCTCTGCAAGCGTTACTGCTGAAAAACTTTTCAAAGGTCTTGGCGCGGATTGCATCATCATCAACGCTCAGCCTGACGGCATCAACATCAACAAGGATTGCGGCTCAACACACCTTGAACAGTTGCAGAAAACTGTTGTTGAAAACGGTTGCGAAGTTGGTCTTGCATTTGACGGTGACGCTGACAGAATGCTTGCAGTTGACTGCAACGGTGAGCAGGTTGACGGCGACAAAATCATCGCAATCTGTGCAAAGCATCTTAAAGAATGCGGCAAACTTTCAAACGACACAGTTGTTGTTACAGTTATGACAAATATGGGATTCCACAAATTCTGCAGCGATAACGGAATCAAGTTTGAAACAACAAAAGTTGGTGACAGATACGTTCTTGAAAATATGAAAGAATTCGGCCACTCAATCGGCGGTGAGCAGTCAGGTCACATCATTTTCTTAGATTATAATACAACAGGTGATGGTGTTTTAAGTTCTTTAGTACTAGCTCAAATAGTATTAGAAGAATCTAAAAAACTATCAGAACTTGCAGGTGTAATGACTCAGTACCCACAAGTACTAGTTAATGCAAGAATAAAAAATGAAAATAAAAATAGATATATGGAATATCCAGAAATAAAAGCAGAAATTGAAAGAATAGAAGCTTTACTAGATGGTTGTGGAAGAGTTTTAATAAGAC
>JAZQTF010000040.1:0-35737 GCA_045630445.1 Acutalibacteraceae bacterium | reverse complement strand
ACCTGTGGAAACTTCACCAAGTTCTGTGGGTTTGAGTTGTTTGCCGTCACGCTCAACATACTCACGGCTTGTGATAGCGGAGATGATTGTAGCGTAAGTACTCGGACGGCCGATGCCATCCTCCTCAAGCGCCTTGATGAGAGTTGCCTCAGTGTAACGCACGGGGGGCTGTGTGTAATGCTGATTGCCCGCGATGCTCTTGAGATTGAGCGCATCGCCCTGAGTCATTGAGGGAAGGATTGCCTTACCTTCGCCAAGCACATCGTCCCTTTTCTTATCATAAATCGCGGTGAAACCGTCAAACTTGATTGTGTAACCGCTTGCTTTGAAAACGTAACCATTTGCTTCAATGTCAACCTGAGTTGTTTCCTGCTGGCAAGCAGCCATAACGGAAGCGATGAATGTTTCCCAGATGAGTTTGTAAAGTGCATACTGCTCAGCGGTGAGGCTGTCTTTAATCTCAGCGGGTGTAAGGTTGGGCATTGTGGGACGGATTGCTTCGTGACCGTCCTGTGAATTGCTCTTTGACTTGTAGAAATTCGGCTTTGACGGGACGTACTTCTCACCGAATGTTGCACGGATATAATCCTCTGCAACTTTACGCGCATCCTCGGATACACGCAAGGAGTCAGTTCTCATATAAGTGATAAGACCGACTGTGCCGATGCCTTTGATGTCAACACCTTCGTACAACTCCTGGGCAACTTTCATTGTTCTTCTTGCCTGATAGTTGAGTCTGTGTGCCGCATCCTGCTGCAAGGTTGAAGTCATATACGGTGCGGGAGGCGACTTCTTTCTTGTGCCCTTTTTGATGCCTGCGATGATGTATTCAGCGCCGTCAAGGTCATTGAGCACCTTATCGGTTTCTTCCTTGCTTGTGAGTTTGATTTTGCCATCAGCGTTGCCGTAAAATGCAGCGGAGAAAATTCTCTTACTGCCCTTTGCGGTGAAGTTTGCGTCAATCGTCCAGAATTCTTCGGGGACAAACGCTCTTATCTCATTCTCTCTGTCAACGATAAGACTTGTTGCAACGCTCTGTACTCTGCCCGCGGACAAGCCTCGGCGGATTTTCTGTGAAATGAACGGACTGAGTCTGTAACCAACAATACGGTCAAGAATTCTTCTTGCCTGTTGGGAATTTACAAGGTCAAGGTCAATCTTTCTGGGGCTTGCGATACCTGCGCAGACCGCCTTTTGTGTGATTTCGTTGAATTCAACGCGGTTTTTATCCTCCATATCAAGACCGAGAATTGTTGCAAGATGCCATGAAATAGCCTCACCCTCACGGTCAGGGTCAGTTGCGAGGAATACGTCTTCGCTCTTTGCAACCTTTTCACGAAGTTCTTTTACAAGGTCTTCCTTACCCTTGATTATCTGATATTTCGGCTCAAAATCATGCTTTGTGTCAACGTTGAGTCTTGCGGCGGGAAGGTCTCTTACGTGACCTTTGGACGCAATTACCTCATAATCTGTGCCAAGATACTTCTTGATTGTTTTTGCCTTTGCAGGCGACTCCACAATTACCAGTTTGGACATTATAGTGCACCCTTTCTATATCAATGTTTATGCCTTTGCGATATATTTTCTGCCCGCAAGGCACTCTACAATTCCTGCCATTTCCAATTCGGTCAGGCAAACAATAACTTTTCTGTTTTCAAGACCGCTTTTTTCAATGATGACGTCCACGCCTACCGCTTCTTCAAAACCGATGAGGTCATAGACCGCCTTTGCCGCACTGCTGAGAGTGTCAGGTGCGGGTAATTTTGTTTTGATTTCTTCCACGACTTTTTCGGTCGTTTCTTCATGCGGAGCAATAAAATCATTTACTGCCGCACAATTGATTTTACCAACAAATCTGCCACGATATTCCTCGAGTATGTCCATTGCTGAAAAGACCGGTTTTGCTCCGTCCTTTATCAGTTTGTTGCCACCATAAAACGCAGTGTTGATAACTTCCCCCGGGACTGCAAACACGTCACGTCCCTGGTCACAGGCACACTTTGCGGTTATGAGTGAGCCACTTTTCTGACCCGCTTCAACTACAACCGTGCCAAGAGAAAGACCTGATATGATGCGGTTTCGGATGGGGAATGTGTAACGTGACGCCTCTGTGCCGGGCTTGAATTCCGTCACAACTGCACCGTTACGGGCAACTGAATTCCATAATTCACGGTTTTGCGGAAGATAATTGACACCGAATCCGTTGCCAAGCACTGCAACCGTCCTGCCACCCGCTTCAATTGTTGACCTGTGGCACTGGGAATCAATTCCGAGTGCGCCACCACTGACAACAATCATACCCGCTTTTGCAAGGTCACCCGCAAGTGCACTTGCCATTCTCAGACCGTAGGTTGTGGCATCCCTTGCGCCGACCATCGCGATAAGAGGCTCGCGGTCAACGTCAGGAAAATTGCCGACATAATAAAGCGCAAGCGGAAAATTGGGCAATTCAAACAGGCGTTTCGGATACTGCTCCATATCGGGAGTCAGAATCTTCCAACGGTTTTTGTTGCAGTTTTCTATAATATCTTCTGCGCGGGAAAGAGGAATTTTATCCATCAGTTCAAGTTGTGTTTTTGTGAAAGCGCCACTGTTGCGACGGTTTTCACTGCTGTCATGATAAGCCTGCTTTGCGCTGTCATAACGGCTGATAAACCTTTCCGTTGACACGCCCTCACCAAACACAAGCTGAAGCCATATCCAATACTTACTTTCCATTCTGCTGCCTCATCATTTCCCACATAATAACCGTTGCCGCATGGGAAGCGTTGAGCGATTCCGCCCTGCCCGCCATTGGCACAGTTACGTTCATTGAGCAAATATTTTTAAGCCCCTCGCTGATGCCATTGCCCTCATTACCGACAACCGCAACGCTGGAAAGAGAAAAATCAAGTTCTCTTATATCACGCGCGTTTCTGTCGGGAACGCAGGCAAAGACATTAACGCCATTTGCTTTAAGGTCATTGGTAAGGGTTAAAATATCGACACTGACAAGAATGGGCAGTCGGAAAAACGCACCCATAGAAGCGCGGAGTGCTTTCGGCGAATACATATCGCAGCAGCCGTGAGTAATCATTCCGTCAATGCCGAGCGCTTCCGCGGTCCTTGCGATTGCGCCAAGGTTTGACGGGTCCTGAATTCCCTCAAGGGCGATATATCGTCCACCTGAAATGATGTCAGAACGGGTTATGCCCTGCGTTTTCATTTCACACAAGCCAAAAACACCTTGCGGAGTTTTCGTTTCCGAAAGGCGTGACTGCACTGTATCGCTTATTTCACAGGCACTGTCAGCGTAAGCGATGAGTTGTTTAACCTCATCATTATACTTCTCATAAGCGGTGCTTGTGAAGTAAATTTTTTCTATGTGAACGTGGCTGTGCATTGCATCGCAACACAACCGAAGCCCCTCTGTTACAAACCTCTGCTGCTCATAACGCGCTGACTTTGAAGAATTAAGAAGGGTCATACGTTTAACCGCAGGGTTGGTCGGGCTTGTTATTTTTTCCAAAAAAACACCGCCCCGTCTGTATTAAAAAATCGCCCGAGCGCGCAATTGCGCCCGAGCGTATTTAAAACTAATTCAAAGCAGCCTTAGCTTTTTCTGTCAAAGCAGTGAATGCAGCGGGATCAGCGATAGCGATCTCGGAGAGCATTTTACGGTTGAGTGTGATGCCAGCCTTGTTGAGACCGTTCATAAATGTTGAGTAGTTCATACCGTTTGCTTTGCAACCAGCAGAGATACGTGTGATCCAGAGACGGCGGAAGTTACGCTTCTTCTGCTTACGGCCGATATAAGCGTACTGGCCGGACTTCATTACCGCTTCTTTCGCGGTCTTGAAGAGTTTGCTCTTAGAGCCAAAATATCCCTTTGAAAGTTTTAATACCTTTTTTCTTCTTTTGCGAGTCATCATCGCCCCTTTAACACGAGCCATTTATTGTTACCTCCGTTATAATCAAAAATTAGTTACCCTTACGGCTTATTTGTAAGGAATCAAACGCTTAACCTGTGCTACGTTTGTTGCGTCTGCAGCAACAACCTTGCGAAGATTTCTCTTACGCTTTGTTGTCTTCTTGTTGAGGATGTGGCTCTTGTAAGCGTGACCTCTCATTACTTTTCCCTTTTTGGATATCTTGAAGCGTTTTTTAGCTCCGCTGTGTGTCTTAATCTTCGGCATTTCAATTTCCTCCTGTAAAAATTATTTACCCTGCTTCGGCGCGAGGAACATAAGAATTGTACGTCCCTCAAGTTTTGCAGGTTTGTCTACTGTGCCAAAATCAGCACAATACTCTGCAAATTTTGTCATTACCTCATAACCAATCTCCGGATGACCCATTTCGCGTCCTCTGAGACGGATTGAGCATTTGACTCTGTTTCCTGATGTAAGGAAACGTTTTGCATGATTTGCCTTCGTTTCAAAGTCATGAACGTCGATCTTGAAAGAGAGTCTGATTTCCTTGATTTCAACAACGTGCTGATTCTTCTTGGCCTCTTTTTCTCTCTTTGCCTGCTCAAAGCGGTACTTGCCGTAGTCCATAATTTTGCACACGGGCGGCACTGCCTGAGGAGCGATTTTTACGAGATCGAGATTGTTCTTTTCAGCAATCTCCAACGCCTGAGCCGCACTCATCAATCCGAGTTGACCGCCGTCAGCGCCGATTACTCTTACTTCTTTGTCACGAATTTCTTCGTTAATTTGCAGTTCCTTGCTGCTGATAGTAAAGCACCCCCAGTAAAATTGAGTACAAACAAAAAAGCGATTGACACTGTCAACCGCATTTCAACACAAACAAGACGCGACAAGCCGCGCACTTACCGTATTGACCTGACGCAGCCCTCTGCGTAGGTGAGAACGAAAGACAGTTCTTCTTTGTTGTCTGATTGATTTTAACAAACTTTTTCACATTTGTCAATAGGTAAATTAAAAATTAAAATACGGACAGTGGCGATACTTATCAGGGACACCGCCGGTAAAAGCCCTGACAAGCCTCACCTGCTCATCGGGACAGACGTATTTATTAAGGTAATAAATAAAATTATCAACGCCATAACAGGCAACTCCGCCCTTGATAAACCGTGATGATTCCGGGCCACCCCATATCCATTCATCACAGAACACGGTGCAATATTCTTCCAGATTATCCGCAATTTCATCGGGCACTAAATACAGACAAACCGTCCAATCCGCACTTAAAAGCACTTCCTTCATATCGCACCCTCCTTTTTGTGTTTGCTTTATTATAACAGATTGCGGTTACAAGTTCAATAACGGGCGGATAATATGCGCCCCTACACTGTGATTGCAGGTAGGATGTACATTCAAAAATAAAAACTCCTTGAGAGCAAGTCCCAAGAAGTTTACGTTCAGACTGTTTTTAATAAGTCCCGCTGAAATCTTCCCGAAGTTACGCTTGAAATACACTATTTTTTATGATATATTTAAAAATGCGAAACAAAACTCAATAAAACGACGTTGGAGTATTCTCTTTTATGAGAGTACTCGTTATTTGCGTTGCCTGTGCATTTATTTTCGAATTTGATAAAAATGCAAATTCCACCAATGAATGTACAGGATATTCCTCGTTCGTTTGAGTTTTGTTTCGCGACAATCGGAGTTTGCGTTTTTGGTGCGCTGACTTCGGTTGGTGCACTTTTTTATTTTTGGGCAGAAAGAGGGGTGGATGGTGCATTGCCTATCAAGACAAGTGCATTGAAAAAATATTTGAAAGAAGGCATAATTTTATGAAACGAATCGTTGCACTTATATTAGTGTCAATCCTCTCTCTTGCTTTTTGTGCTTGTGGCACCACTGGCAACTCCAACTCATCTACATCCACTACTAAATACACCACTCAAAAAAAAGGTATGTCTTTTGAGGATAAACAAGAAAGAGCTGATGACAGTTGGTGGTACAACTTAACATTGTGGATACCAAACCGTGGCAAATATGATCTTAATGAAACAAGATATAAAATGGGCAATTGCTCCAACAATGGCAAAGACACATTCACCTACAAGGGTACACTATATTTGTACAACAACTACGGAACACTTGAAGATACCGCTACTTTTTCAATAACTCTACAGGTTGATGACAACAATGCAGTTAGCGTAATAAACAAAGAAGTAAAAATCAAATAAAACAAAATAAAACCCCTTGAGCTATTGCCCAAGGGGTTACGTTCAGACTGTTTTTAACCAATCCTGCTATAATCTTCCACCCAACTGGAAATTAGTCAGCTGTGTAGGGGAGAATAGCAATATGTCTTGCACGCTTGATTGCTGTTGTGAGCTCTCTCTGGTGCTTTGCGCAAGTACCTGTTACACGACGGGGAAGAATCTTCGCTCTGTCGGAAATGTATCTGCGCAATCTCGGTACATCTTTATAATCGATAACCTCAACCTTCTCAACGCAGAAGTTGCAAACCTTGCGGCGGCCCTTCTTTGCGTTGCGGCGATCGTTTCTTGCATTCTTTTCGTATGCCATTACAGTTTTCCTCCTTTATTGGTTTCTTAAGCGTTTAAAAGAACGGTAAATCCTCATCATCTACGATGGACTCAAAATCACCTGCGCCGCCGCTTGTGTAAGCCGCGCCGGAAGCGGAACCCGGTGTGTCAAAACGGGACGCGCCCGCTGTGCCGGTTTCATTCTTTGAGCCACAGAAGCTCACTCTGTTTGCAAGCACCTCAACGGCTTTACGCTTGTTGCCGTCCTTGTCGGTGTAAGTTCTTGTCTGGAGTGAACCCTCAATTGCGATCATTGAACCCTTGCGGAAATAACGGGTGATGAATTCTGCCGACTGTCTCCAAGCGACGATGTCGATAAAATCAGCCGTTCTGTCCTCGCCCTGCTTTGCGTAGGAACGCTCAACAGCGATTGCGAAGGATGTTACGGAAACTCCTGTGGGAGTTGTCCTGAGTTCAGGATCGACTGCAAGTCTGCCCATCAAAACAACATTGTTAATCATAGCAAACTCCTCCTACTAACCGTTGCAAACAACTAATGAACGCAACGCACCGTCTGTGATTTTGAACACACGGTCAAGTTCAGCAGGGAACTCCGGCGAAGCGGTGAAGTTGAAAAGTGTGTAGTAACCTTCAGCCTCGTCGTTGATGAGATACGCAAGATGACGCTTACCCCAATCGGTAACGCTCTCGATGGTTCCGTTTGCTTCGATAAGAGCCTTGAACTTCTCTACAAGAGACTGTGTGAACTCTTCGCCCTTAGCAACGGTGAAAACCATAACTGCCTCGTACTTTTTTACTGCCATATTCGGCACCTCCTTCTGGTCTTTTGGCCCCGTCTGTACGGAGCAAGGATAGCAACGCACACGCGTTGCGAATAGTTATTATATCACCAAGATTATGATAAGTCAAGCATTTTTTGACATTATCTTTACAAGATGAAAAGCACCGTTGAAAATCAACAGTGCTTTGAACGGCATAACTAATCTGACCCATCCGTACTATGGGTTAAAAATCATAAGGAAAAGATACTATTCCTCGTCAGCGTTGCCTGAATTGTCAGCAATTGAAGCGGGAGTATTATCGCCTTCCATTTTGAGCATATTCTTTGCTTTGCGGATGTTGTTGAGACTTGCACAGATTGCGTCATCAGTCTGCATAATAAGGCGGTCAATGTAAACACCGGTTGCCTTGCGGATTTCTTTTGACTCTCTCTGAGCGTTTGCAATAATCTCCTGACCGAGAATCTTTGCACGGCCAACAATTGCCTCTTTCTCAACAAGTGCCTGAGCCTGCTGCTCAGCCTTTGCAAGAATGTCATCAGCCTCACGCTTTGCGAGCATTACGATTTCACGCTTATCCTTTACAATCTGACGCGCCTGCATAATCTCTGTGGGCAGATTGCTGCGGATGCTCTCAACGATTCTGAGAATTTCATCCTCGGACACAAGTTTCTTTTTGGAAAGCGGAACACCTGCTGAATTCTCTACGAGATCTTCAAGTTCATCAAGGAGTTCCTCAATCTCTGCGATAGGGTTCTTATCAAATTCCATCAGTTCCAATCCCTTCTGTTATATATTTTTCTTGAATACGGATTTAATACTTTTTTATTTTACTGCTTTTTGGACAATCTTTCAAGTATCTCCCCAAGAATTTCTTTGGGAACGAACGTAGAAATATCTGCACCAAAAGAACAGAGTTGTTTAACTACGGACGAACTTATGTAGGTATTGTCAGCAAGAGAAGTTATGAAAACTGTTTCTGTTTTCTCATTGAGTTTGCGGTTGATGAGCGCCTGCTGAAACTCATATTCAAAGTCTGAAACAGCACGCAGACCTTTTACAACTGCGGCAACGTTATTCTCCGCGCAATAATCGGCAATAAGTCCCGAAGAGCTGTCAATACGCACGTTGGGCAAATGCTTTGTGCAACGCCTGAGCATATCAACCCGCTCCTCCGGCGTGAAACTTGTGTTAGTCTTGGCAGGATTGAAACTGACAAGAACAATTACCTCATCAAAAAGTGCTGACGACCTTGTGATTACGTCAAGGTGTCCCAATGTTACGGGGTCAAAACTGCCCGGACAAACTGCAATCTTTTTCACTTTAATATCACTCCTGAAAAGGCCTTTTAAGCCACCACATTGCGATGTCTGTAAACACCGACGATTGTATGAGAATACTTACGATTTACACAGAGAACAAAATCTCCGACTTCTTCGGGCAATTCAACACCCTTGCCTGCGGTTTCACAGACGATTACGCCACCTTCGGAAGTATGCTGCGCAACATAGGGCAACACTTCCAAAAGCAGGTTTTCATAATACGGCGGGTCAAGCAACACAACGTCAAACTCAACTCCACGGTAGTTTCTGATAAATCCCACGGCATCAGTCTGCAACACAACGGCATTTTTTGAAAGCCTTGTTTTGTCAAGATTTTCCTTTATAACCGCGATTGACTCCCTGTTTGAATCAACAAACGTTGCATTCTGCGCGCCACGGCTGAGCGCCTCAATGCCAAGCTGGCCTGAGCCTGCAAACAAATCAAGCACACGTCTGCCCTCAATATCAAACTGAATCATACTGAAAATTGCTTCTTTAACTCTGTCATAGGTCGGCCTGACAGTGTCACCTTCAAGTGCCCTGAGCCTCATACCCCTTGCTGTACCGGTTATAACTCTCATATCTCTACCCGTCTTTAAACAAAAATTTTGGTAACAGTACCCTCAAAATGAAGACACTGAATTATTATCCCATACCCACACGGTATTGTCAACACCATTTTCAAAATTCAGGAAAAACTACGCGGTCAATCCTCATTACGAAACCAATCGTAAATTTTCTGCGCGGTTGGTTTTGTAATAGTTGGCACTGCACAAAGTTCTTCCACAGTTGCATTCCTGATTTTTTCAATACTCCTGAAATGAGAATACAACGCTTTTGCACGTTTTTCTCCAACACCGTCAATTTTTGTCAGGGTGTTGGTACGTGCTGATTTTGCGTGCTTTGATTTATGGAAAGTAATTGCAAAGCGATGCACTTCCTCCTGTATGTTACCAATAAGAGAAAAGACACCTCTGTGAATATTTATTGCAATCTCTCCGCTTTCACTGACAAGGGCACGCGTCCTGTGCTTTGAGTCCTTGACCATTCCGAAAACTGCAGTTTGAATTCCCTTTTCAGCCAGCGCGGCATTTACCGCATTCACCTGCGGCATACCACCATCGATAAGCATAAGGTCGGGCAGAATTCCGAATCCGTCCCCGCCCTTTTCATCAAGGTAACGCTGTGCCCTGCGACTGATCACCTCATACATTGAAGCGCAGTCATCACCACCGGCTGCGGATTTGATTGCAAATTTTTTGTAAGCGGTTTTGTAGGGTTTGCCGTCCTTGAAAACAATCATCGCACCAACAGGGTCACTGCCCGCGGTGTGAGAAATGTCATAAGATTCAATATAAAGCGGCGCTTTACCGAGTCCGAGAAGGACGCCCAATTCATCAACCGATTTCATTTCCTTTGTGATTCTGCCACTGCGATGCGACAGATGTTGCGCGCCGTTGTTGCGGCACAGATGAGCAAGACGCATATTTTCCGTTGTGCTTGTGCCGACAATCCGCACGTTGTGGCCAAACTTTTCACTCAGCCACTTCTGCAGAAGGTCACTGTCCTCAACTTCAAAATCAAGGATAATGAGTTTTGGCGCATAACTTCTCATTGAATAATAACCAATGACAAGTTGCATCAATTCACTTTTTGCATCCTCGGGTGTTTCGGTTATAAAATTCTCCGCATCAAATATCTTGCCGTCATCAATACGAAGCACACTCAGGCAGGACGCATCGGACGCATGCGCCACCGCAAAAACATCCGCCTGCTTTTCTTTAAGCAGGACCGCAACCTGTTTTTCCTTTAATTTTTCAAGTGCACGTATGCGGTCACGAAGCCGCGCCGCACGCTCAAACTCACAATTCTCTGACGCTTCAAGCATTTCCTTTTCAAGTTCTTTGACGGAAACACTTTTCACGCCGCCACGAAGAAAGTTTATCGCTCCATTCACACACTCCGCATACTCTTCCTTTGTAACCTTGCCCGCGCACGGTGCAGAGCATCTGCCGATGAAGAAATTAAGACACGGTCTGCCCTTGTTATAATCTTTCGGGAAAACCTTTGAGCAGGTCGGCAGTTTGTAAACTTTTGCCGCCTCATCAAGTGCGGTTGAAACGTAATAAGAACTTGTGTACGGCCCTAAATACTGTGCGCCATCATCGATTTTCTGCTTTGCAAGGGTGATTTTCTTCCATTCGTCACCCGTGATTTTTATATAACTGTAACCTTTATCATCCTTTAACAAGATGTTATATTTCGGTCTGTACTGTTTGATAAGGCTGCATTCCAGCACAAGCGCTTCATACTCACTTGCGACAACGATGTAATCAAAATCTTCAACATTTTCTACCATTCGTATTGTCTTTATGCCGTGGTTTGTGTTTGAACCGAAATACTGACTTACTCTGTTTTTGAGTTTTTTCGCCTTACCTATATATATAATGTCTCCGTTTTTGTTTTTCATTATATATACTCCCGGCTCAAGCGGCAGAGTCATTGCCTTACGCCTGAGTTTTTTCATCGCCTCGGTATTCTGCTTCGGCATTTCGTCCACCGTCCTTTCGGGAAGTTAAAATTTTTATTTTGAATATTTAATCATATTGTCAATGCAACCCTTTGCGCCAAGTCGCACCTGCTCTGTGAGTGTGATTTCTTCTCCGCCCTCACCATTGATTGCGGCAAGCACATCCTCAAGAGTTGTCATCTTCATATCCTGACAGACAAGTTTTTCGGGAGCAAGTTGATAGAATTTTCTGTCGGGGTTTCTGAGCGAAAGATAATCGCACACACCGCGCTCGGTTGCGATGATTACAGGTTTGCCGCAGGACTTGCAGTAATCAATAATACTGCTTGTTGCGCCAATCATATCGGCAAGACCCAGTGCTTCTGACGGGCACTCGGGATGCATTGCCACAACGGCATCGGGATGAGCGGTTTTTGCATCGAGCACGTCCTGCGCTGTAATCTGATTATGCACGGGGCAGTAACCATCCCAGAGAATTATATTCTTGTCGGGACACTGTGCTTTTACGTGGGCGCCGAGATTTTTGTCGGGAATAAAGAGGATGTCCTTATTCTCAATCGCGTTTACTATTTTAACCGCGGTTGAAGAAGTTACGCACACGTCGCACACCGCTTTGAGTGCGGTTGTTGTGTTGATGTAAGCAACAACGCAGACGTCGGGATTTTCCTTTTTGAATTCAATCACTCTCTCAGGAGTTATCTGCTCTGCCATAGCGCAGGTTGCGCCCTCACTTGCAAGGACAACTTCCTTTTCGGGAGAAAGAATTTTGACTGTTTCCGCCATAAAACGCACGCCGCACATTACAACCCTTTTCTCACTGAGTTTTTCTGCGGCAAGGCTGAGCGCGTAGGAGTCGCCCGTAACGTCAGCAATATCTATTATGTCGGGATTCTGATAGGTATGTGCAAGAATCACGGCATCCTTTTCTTTCTTTGCAATTTTTATCTGCTCAATAATCTCGGTTTTTGTCATTTCTATCACCTTAACCTTGAATTTTATCTTTTCCTGTAATTATACCACTTCCTTGCACGCTATACAATATGTATTTTAAAAGCAAACGCGTTCAAAATAAAAAATGAAAGGAGTGAAAATGATGAGCAAAAAAGAAAAGCACAAGAAAACAACGCCAACGGAAATTGCGGAAACTTTACGCAACGCACCCGATGTGCTTGGCAGTTACACAGGCACGGGCAGGTTTGACGATAAACCCGAGCAGGACGCAGACGACTTCTGAGTTTGCTTGACAATGCAGACTCATAATGGTACAATCCCCTTGTTGACAAAATCGCTCAGGAAGGGGGTTGTGAAATGGAAAGACAGAACACGAAGAAAACCACGTGGGATTTGATTTACACTGTTCTGGCAACGGTTGTGCTGACGGGTGTGCTTCAATTGATTGTCTATCCGTTAATCAACCATATCTACGGCACGAGCGTCACGGATAATATATTATATTTTATAGGTATAATTTACATAGTGCCCACCGCACTCGGAAACTCGCTCGGCAACATCAGGCTGATGATGCGCAAGGAATGCGATATTACTAACAGAGATTTCATTCCTTTCCTCACAATTCTGTCCGCAATCTGTGCTATCATCTGCGGTTTTGTTGCATTTTGGGACAGCGATGACGTAATTTTTCCGATAGCGTTTGCTATCTTCTCCGTTTTGTACCTTATCAGAATGTACGTTTCGGTGGAATTCAGGCTCAACCTGAAATTCAAGGGATTTTTCTTCTACTACGTTGCAATTTCCGTTGGTTATCTTGTCGGTTTCGGTTTGTATCTGCTGACTGATATCTGGCTTCTTATCTTCACGGTTGGCGAAGTTGTGGCACTTGCGTATTCGTTTATCCGTGGCAGGATGATGCGGAATGATGGTCTGTCGGGCAACAGAGCAAAAATCACAAAACCGCTTGTAATGCTTGCACTTTCCACAATCGTACGCGACTGTGTAAATCAGTATGACAAGGTTATTCTCAAGCAGGTTGCGTTTGAAGGAATGGTCACTCACTACCACGTAGTGTCACTGATTTCAAAGACAATAATGATGCTTGTCCAGCCAATAAACACGCTGATTCTTTCATACCTTACGGTCAAGGATTCAGGTCTTACGAAAAAGCAACTTGTCAGATTCACAGGTATTGCGCTCGTTTGCGGTGCGGTTTTCTACGCGGGTTGCATCATCGGCACTCCGATTTTTGTCCGCCTTGTATATCCTGACCTTTATGACGCGGTAATGCCGTACAACCTTATCGTAAACCTTGGCGTTATCATCGGATTTATTTCAACGATGTTTATGTCAATCCTTCTCACGCAGGGCAAGACTGCAATCCAGATGGCTATCCAGTGCGTATGGGGAATCGGATTCATCATCGCGGCATATTTCTTTGTTACAAAATATCAGATATGGGGACTTGCTTACGTTACTCTTGTTGCAAACGTAATCAAACTTCTGCTTTCAATTGTGTTTGTGTTCAAGGATAAAAAGGTTAAAGAAAATAAAGAATAATAAAAATAAAACGGAGCGGCGGGTGCCGTTCCGTTTTTGTTTTGGTTATTTATCAGATATTTGCAAGTGCCTGCTCGATGTCAGCGATGATGTCACCAACGTACT
The DNA here is from genome assembly GCA_045630445.1 of Acutalibacteraceae bacterium. Lineage (GTDB taxonomy): Bacteria > Bacillota > Clostridia > Oscillospirales > Acutalibacteraceae > RGIG7273. Next base: position 22,024 of record JAZQTF010000040.1, on the reverse strand, counting down.
CAATACCTACGGAAAGTCTGATCATATCAGCACCTACGCCGCACTCCTCAAGTTGCTTGTCAGTAAGCTGACGGTGAGTTGTACTTGCAGGGTGAAGCACGCATGTACGCGCGTCTGCAACGTGGGTTACGATTGCGGCAAGTTTAAGATTTTCCATAAACTTTGACGCAGCCTCTCTGCCACCCTTTACGCCGAATGAAACAACACCGCAGGTGCCGTTGGGCATAAGTTTGTTTGCAAGTGCGTGGTATTTGCTGCTCTCAAGACCGGCATAATTTACCCACGCAATCTTGTCATTGCTTTCAAGGAATTTTGCAACCTGCATTGCGTTCTGACAATGTCTTTCAACTCTCAGGAACAATGTTTCAAGACCGATGTTGAGAAGGAAAGCATTGTTCGGGGACGGAATTGCACCGATGTCACGCATAAGGTGAGTTGTGCATTTTGTAATGTAAGCCGCTCTGCCGAACTGCTTTACATAGGAAACGCCGTGATAGGATTCATCCGGCTCAACGAGTTCGGGGAACTTGCCAGCCTTTTCCCAATCAAAGTTACCACTGTCAACGATTACACCGCCAACGCTTGTTGCGTGACCGTCCATATATTTTGTTGTTGAATGGATAACAATGTCTGCGCCCCATTCAATCGGACGGCAGTTGATAGGAGTCGGGAAAGTGTTGTCAACAATAAGCGGCACGTTGTTTGCGTGAGCAATACGAGCCATCTTTTCAATGTCAGTGATAATCAGAGCGGGGTTTGCGATTGTTTCAGCAAACATCGCCTTTGTGTTGGGGCGGAATGCCTTCATAATCTCCTCTTCCGGAGCATCGGGGTCAACGAAAGTTACGTCAATTCCGTACTTCTTCATTGTAACTGCGAAGAGATTGAATGTGCCGCCGTAGATTGTGCTTGTGCTGACAAAATGGTCACCTGCGGAGCAGATGTTGCTGATTGAAAAGAAACTTGCCGCCTGACCCGAAGATGTGAGCATTGCGCCAACGCCACCCTCAAGTTCAGCAATCTTTGCCGCAACGCAATCGTTTGTCGGATTCTGCAAACGTGTGTAAAAATATCCGCTTGCCTGCAAGTCAAACAAAGCACCCATCGCTTCGCCTGTGTCATATTTGAAAGTTGTGCTCTGATAAATCGGCACTACTCTGGGCTCACCTGATTTGGGAGTGTAGCCCGCCTGAACGCATTTAGTATTGATATGCTGCATTTTGTTTCTTCCTTTCGTTTAGTTTTCTTCAAGGAAATACTTCATAATTTCAAATCCGTTTTCCATATATCTGCCAGTATTCTTTGCAGTTTCTTCGTTAAAATTCTCAACACCGCTGTGGACTTCGTTATTTCTGCGGTAGATAAGGTACGGCACTGCATCACTTGCATGAGTCTTAGTTACAATCGGAGTCGGATGGTCGGGAAGTACCATCACTTTATAATCATCATACTCTTTCATACCCTCAAGGATATGTGCGAGCAATCTTGAATCAATCAGTTCAATTGACTTAACCTTATTTTCGGGCTCATTTCTGTGGCCGCACTCATCGGGCGCTTCAACGTGGACGTAAACAAGGTCTGCTCCGTCTCTGAGTGCCTGCAAAGCAGCCTGTGCCTTGCCCTCAAAGTTTGTGTCAATATAACCTGTTGCACCCTCAACCTCATAAACTTTCATTTCAGCGCATTTGCCGATGCCTTTGATAAGGTCAACTGCGGAAACAACTGCGCCTTTCTTGCCATAAAGTTCTTCAAACGCTGTGAGCAGGGGCTTTCTGCCCTGACCCCAGAACCAGAGAGAGTTTGCGGGATTTTTACCCTCCGCAATCCTGCGTTTGTTTACGGGATGCTCCATAAGGAAATCATAACTTTCCTTCATAATCTCAAAAAGTTCCGCTACGTCAGCGTCAGTCGGGAGATAATCCCTGACAACTCTGCCTGAAATATCATGCGGGGGCGTGAAGCAATCCCTTGCAGGATTGCCCTTATGCCACACAAGACAGTGACGGTAACTTACGCCTGCGTAAAAATCAAACTTCTCTGATGAAAACTTCTCTCTTACGCTTTCAATAATCTCTGCCGCTTCCTCTGTGCTGATATCACCTGCGCAATAGTCAACCATTGTTTTGTCAGCGTAATCAGGCTCATCGGACAAAGTTACAAGATTGCAACGGAATGCAAGGTCATCGGGTTTAAGGTCAACGCCGATGCTTGCCGCTTCAAGCGGTGAACGACCTGTGTAATAAATTCTGGGATTATAACCCATAACGGAAAGGTTTGCAACGTCACTGCCGGGTTTAAGTCCGTCAGCAACAGTCTTTACAAGGCCTACCTCCGCTCTCTGCGCAAGGTAATCAAGCAAAGGCTTGTTTGCAAGTTTCATCGGAGTTTTACCGTCCAGTGCAGGTACGGGATAATCCGCCATTCCATCATATAAAACAACAACGTATTTCATAAAAATACTCCTTACTTAAAGTACTTAACGCCTGAGAAGAAGATGCCCTGCTCTTTCTCGCCGCCAACATTCTTGTAAAGGTTTGCGCCCTTTCTTTCACTGTGACCCATCTTGCCAAGTACACGGCCGTCGGGGCTTGTGATACCTTCAACTGCACAGATTGAGCCGTTGGGGTTGAACGCAATGTCAGCACTCGGGTTGCCTGCAAGGTCAACGTACTGAGTTGCAATCTGACCGTTTGCGATAAGTTTTTCCATATCCTCACGGGTAGCAACGAAGCGGCCCTCACCGTGGGATACTGCAACGGTATGGATATCACCAACATTTGCATTCATAAGCCACGGAGACTTGACGGATGCAACTCTTGTGTAGGTCATACAGGAAACGTGACGACCGATTGAGTTGAATGTAAGAGTCGGTGAAGTTTCGGAAATGTCAACAATCTTGCCGTAAGGTACAAGACCGAGTTTGATAAGCGCCTGGAAACCGTTACAGATACCGAGCATAAGGCCGTCACGGTTGCCGAGAAGCTCTGCAACCTGCTCGGAAATGTAGGGGTTGCGGAATGTTGTTGCGATGAATTTACCTGATCCATCAGGCTCGTCACCACCGGAGAAACCGCCGGGGAGCATTACAATCTGGCTTTCAGCGATGCTGCTGCTGATTTCCTTGATTGTTTCTTCAATAGCCGCTGCGGACAAGTTCTTGACGATGAGTGTCTTAACCTTTGCGCCGGCCTGCTCAAATGCTCTTGTTGTGTCATATTCACAGTTTGTGCCGGGGAATACGGGGATGAACACTCTGGGCTGAGCAACCTTGATTGAGGATGCAGTGCCGCTGCGGAATGTATAATCTTTAACTTCGGGTGTCATTGTCACCTTGAAGTCTGCATTTGTGGGGAATACATTTTCAAGAGTCTTTGCCCAGGCAGCGATGAGAGCGTCAACATTCTCACTCTCGCCACAGAATTCAAAGACGCCTGTATTGTTGACAGTACCGAGAAGTACCGCCTCAATCTCCTGCGGGAGAGTTACGCCGTCAGCAAGTTCAACAACGAATGAGCCTGCAAGCGGAGCGTAGAGAAGTTTCTCACAAAGGCCGTCCTCAAACTTAAAGCCCTTCTTGTCACCAAATGCCATTGAACATACGGAGTAAGCACTGCCGCCTTCACGGACAACGCTTGCAGCGGAAATCTTTCCACCGTAAACATACTCATAAACTGTTCTGAGCAATGTTCGGTATTTTTCCCAATCGGGAACGAGTGTTTCCTCATTCATCGGGACGGGGAGCATATAGACTTTACTTCCGTCACCCTTGAAACTTGCGGAAATAACTCTGGAAGCCTTTGTCATACTTACGGCAAAGCATACCAATGTGGGCGGTACGTTCATCTCGTTGAAACTACCTGACATACTGTCTTTACCGCCGATTGCGGGGATTTCAAGTTCAAGCTGAGCGGTGAGCGCGCCGAGCAACGCTGCAACGGGTTTGCCCCATCTCTCTTTCTTATCGAGCAATTTTTCAAAATACTCCTGAAGAGTAAGCCTTGACTTGAACGGGTTTGCACCAACTGCGGCAAGTTTTGAAACTGCCTCAACTGTTGCATAAATTGAACTGTGGAACGGGCTCCACTTGCCCATTGCGGGAATGAAACCGTAACTCATTACGGAAGCATCGTCAGTTTCACCTGAAAGCACGGGGATTTTTGCGCACATTGCCTGCTCCTCTGTGAGCTGATACTTACCGGCAAACGGAAGATTTACAGTGCCTGCACCGATTGTTGAGTCAAAACGCTCAACAAGACCCTTCTGTGAGCAGACGTTAAGACGGGAAAGATTTGCTTTGAGAGCGGAAATGCCACTCTTGCCCTTAATCTCAGCGGGAATTGCAGTAAGGTAGCAATCTTCCTTGTTGGGAGCGGTTACGATTGCGCTTGAAGTCTGTGTAACACCGTTTGTGTTAAGGAATTCACGGGAGAGGTCAACGATTGTTGCACCACGCCAGTTCATTCTCAGGCGTTTTTCTTCCGTTACAACGGCAACGATGTTAGCCTCAAGGTTTTCCTGACCTGCAGCGCGGATGAATGCGGGAGCGTCCTGAGCGTCAACAACAACTGCCATTCTTTCCTGTGATTCGGAAATTGCAAGTTCTGTGCCGTCAAGGCCGTCATACTTCTTCATTACTGCGTCAAGGTCAATCTGCAAGCCATCAGTAAGTTCACCGATTGCAACGCTGACACCGCCTGCACCGAAGTCATTACATCTCTTGATCATTGATGCAACGGATTTATTTCTGAACAATCTCTGGATTTTTCTTTCTGTGGGCGGATTACCCTTCTGCACCTCTGCGCCACAAGTTTCAATGGAGCAGGAGTCATGAGCCTTGGATGAGCCTGTTGCGCCACCGCAACCGTCACGGCCGGTTCTGCCGCCAAGGAGAATTACCATATCCCCTGCCTGCGGCACAAGACGCTTTACGTTTTCTTTCGGAGAAGCACCGATTACCGCACCGATTTCCATTCTCTTTGCAACGTAGCCGTCATCATAAAGTTCCTTTACCTGACCTGTTGCAAGGCCGATCTGGTTACCGTAAGAACTGTAACCTGCAGCAGCACCCGTTGTGATCTTTCTCTGTGAAAGTTTGCCCTCAAGAGTCTTTTCAAGGGGCTGAGTCGGGTCACCGCTACCTGTGATTCTCATTGCCTGATAAATATATGCTCTGCCTGAAAGCGGGTCACGGATTGCACCGCCAAGGCAGGTTGCAGCACCACCAAACGGTTCAATTTCAGTCGGGTGGTTGTGAGTTTCATTCTTGAACTGCAAAAGCCATGTTTCTTCCTTACCGTCAATTACTACGGGGATTTCAATGCTGCAAGCATTGATTTCATCGGATTCATCAAGGTCACCAAGGAGACCTTTTGATTTGAGAAGTTTTGTTGAAATTGTTGCCATATCCATAAGGCAGACATTCTTCTGCTTGTCCTTATAGATGTCAGCGCGGACACTCATATATCTGTTGAGTGCTTCTTCAATTGCCGCGGAAAGACCGCCCTGCTCAACTTCAATCTTTTCAAGACGGGTAAGGAATGTTGTGTGGCGGCAGTGGTCAGACCAGTAAGTATCAATTACGCGAAGTTCGGTAACTGTGGGGTCTCTGTGCTCTGTGTCTCTGAAATAACCCTGACAGAATTTAAGGTCAGCAAGGCTCATTGCAAAGCCCATTTCAGAATGATATTTCTTAACACCCTCATCATCCCAGCCGATGAAACCATTGACGCTTTCAATGTCAGCGGGTACGGGCTTCTCCTGGTCAAGAGTTTCGGGCAGGTCAAAACTTGCTTCACGGGACTCAACGGGGTTAATCATATACTTCTTAACCTTGTCAAACTCCTCATCGCTTACGTTACCAACAAGCACGATCACCTTTGCGCTGAGAACTTCGGGCGGCTCAGAGCATGTGAGAAGCTGAACGCACTGTGCAGCGGAATCCGCTCTCTGGTCATACTGACCGGGGAGATATTCCATTGCAAACGCTCTTTCTCCGTCCTTTACTTCCAATTCATCATAAACATAATCAACGTTGGGCTCAGAGAAAATTGTTGCTCTTGCCTGCGGAAACCATTCGTCTGCAAGACCTGCTACGTCATATCTGTTGATAACACGTACTTTCTCAAGACCTGCAAGGCCGAGGTTTGCTTTCAGGTCAGAGAAAATATGCCCTGCCTCAACGTCAAAACCTGCTCTTTTTTCTACAAAAATTCTACGTACCATTTATATCTATCCCCTTTGTAAGTGACATAACTTTTACATTATATCATAAACGATTGCAATATCAAACAAAATATAAGAAAAATTCAAGATTTTTACTGCCTTAATCAACGTAAAGAGCGAGCCAGTCAGCATCCTCTCTGATGATGTAAACACCCGTGCCGTTTGCAACGTCGGGATTATTCTGCGCATAGTCAAAGAACTTCTTTGAAGTGAGGATATTGTTTGCCGCAACGTCTCCGCCCATATCACGGATTCTTGTAATTACAGCATCAATTGTGTCATCAGCATTGACCTCAATCTCCACCCCGTAAGCGGCACAGATGTTGAGATAACTTACCAATTCATCAAAACCGATTTTTGCAAGGCCGATGCGGTTGTGGTCCTCCTGACTGAGAGTTGTTGTGATTGTTTCAGTTGTTGTGGTGTTTTCAGTTTCACTGCCGCAAGCCGCAGCGCACATCATAAGACACAGAACCATTACCATTGCCAGAATTTTTTTCATTTTTTAATCCTCCACGCTTTCATTAAAAAATTTTGAAAATTTCTTTTACGTCGGTGATGTGGAAAACAAAATCCTCACCACTACCGACAAAGGTTGTATTTATAAAATAATCCGAATCAATAAATCCGAACTGTTCATCAATCGCAAGGAACAAACCTTTTCCGCGGATGATAACCATTTCTCCGCTTTGCGTGTCAATAAGACGAATGCACTGATTCAGTTCCGAAACCGTTGTTGTCGAACCGCCGACAGCAATATAACGTCCGTCCTCACTGACGTCAAAAGTCAGGATCATACGCATTCCGGCATTGCTGTAAGAACCGCTCTCATTGGTCACCATATTATAGACACTGAGCACATCGTATTCATCAGAATCAAGATTTACAAGGTAATCACCAAAACGTTCATACGTTGCAGAGAATGAAACATCATATTTACGTTGCACCGTTTCCGTCATTGTTACAAGGTCAAGATGCACAACCGAGAAGCCGGTTTCAGTGTAACTCACAGCAGGCACACTGCCAAGCGTGTAAGAAAGAGTTGCAAAATCACTGCGGATATAACAGAGTTTTTCACTGCCGATGAAGGACAGATATGAATGATGCACTTTCGGCATCACAAGTTCTTCAACTCCGCCCTTTGTCCTGAACAGGTCAACGCTCTCATCAGTGTTGATTGCCGAGCCGTTCTGCGACTGCTGATACATACGGGTTGAGAAGAAGTACAGATACTCATCGGACTGCTTTACAAGTTCGTCCGTCAGCATCACAAAGCCCGTTGAACTGTCTGCATCACGGCCAAGTTGTGAAAACAGATTGCGTGAATATCCGCCGCCCAGGTCAATTGCAAAAGCCTCGCTGTAATATTTATCCGTTTCGTGACCGACAAGCAGAAGTTTCTCGCCCTCCCTGCCATCAAGTGCGGATGGCATTTCCGTCAGCGTGCAACGCAGTTTGAGTTCAACCTCATAAACACCCGCCTGTTCAAGAGTTTTGTGGTAAACACCACCACCGACAACTCCCGAATCAGTTTTGACATAATGAAGTTCAAGTTCACACACTACACCGGAAATCAAAGCGGAAATTTTAATTGTCTTAACTTCGTCAAACTTTGTTATGCCATCACCCGTCACCGAGTAAAACTCGCTGAAATCCTTTGTGGCATAAACGTTGTCATCAATCGTTGCAAAAATCGGGTCCGACCCTCTTGCAAGAGAATCAGTTGCAATTGAAGTGAGTTTTTTCTTCTCATCAACCGCTGTTGCAACAACACTGCTGTTGCCACTGCTATCCGAGGACAGGGGCGATTGCGATGAACCGATTGCAATACGCAACGCAACCATAGCCGTTACAATAGCGATAATCAGCACTATGACCGTTACTATTCTCATTTTCACGAGCATGCCCCATTTCGTTTAGTCTTTTTTGTTTTCCTTTACCTTTTCCCAGAATTGCCGGGCGGCATGTTCGGACTTGTTGTTTCCGAACTGATAATATTTTCTGCCTTTGAGCGCATCGGGCAGATACTGTTGCTCGACCCATCCGCCGCAATCGTGCGGATAAACATAACCCTTTCCTCTGCCGAGTTTTTGTGCGCCCGAATAATGCGAATCTTTAAGATAAGCGGGGATGTCTCCCGTGCGGCCATTTCGCACGTCATCCATCGCCATATTTATGCCCATATAAGCGGTGTTTGATTTGGGACTTGTTGCAACAAGCACCACCGCATCCGCAAGGGGTATTCTTGCCTCAGGCATACCGAGTTGATGCGCACTGTCAACACACGCTTTGACAATCGGAATAATCTGCGGATAGGCAAGTCCGACATCCTCACACGCGCAGACAAGAAGCCTTCTGCACGCAGAAATCATATCTCCGCCTTCAAGCAGACGCGCAAGATAATGAAGTGCCGCATCAGGGTCAGAGCCGCGAAGCGACTTCTGGAATGCGGATAGGATGTCATAATGGCTGTCACCATCGCGGTCAAAATACATACTGCCCTTGACGCAGAATTGCTGAACAAGGTCATTTGTTATAATTCCGTCTTCTGCGGAAAGCGCGCAAAGTTCCGTGATATTGATTGACCTTCTCACGTCACCGCCGCAGGACTGTGCAATGCTCATATCCGCACCGTCAGCAAAAGTGTACTGCACGCCGCTCTCTTCCGAAAGATAATCAGCCGCTCTGTGCACCGCTTTTGCAATTTCCCGGACGCTTACCCGTTCAAATTCAAACACTGTGCATCGTGAAAGAAGCGCACCGTAAATATAAAAATACGGATTCTCCGTTGTTGACGCAATCAGGGTGATGCTTCCGTCCTCAATAAATTCAAGAAGCGACTGCTGCTGTTTTTTGTTAAAATACTGAATCTCATCAAGATACAACAGAATTCCGTTCATCGCATCAATCGTGTCAATCTGATTGAGTACGTCACGGATGTCTGCGGTTGAGGCAGTTGTTGCGTTGAGTTTATAAAGTTTCTTGTCCGTCTTTGATGCGATTATGCTTGCAAGAGTTGTTTTGCCGACTCCTGACGGACCGTAAAAAATCATATTTGAAATTCTGCCACTGTCAATAATTTTTCTCAGTGCGCTCCCCTGCGATAAAAGTCGGGTTTGTCCGACCATATCGCTCAGCTCTTTCGGACGTAATCTGTCCGCCAAAGGTCTGCTCACGTCCGTCAGCCTCCTTTATAATCTGAATAATTCTAAAAACTTTTCGGTGTTTCTAAATCCGCCGCAGTAATTTCAGCAACAACGCGCGAGCCGTAGCCACCGTCATCAGTGCTGATAAGTGCTGTCACGCGGTAGTCACTCATCGGGTCAAAAGTGTATTCAAAAACTTTGTCCGCGTTACCTGTAATATCCGCAACGTCTTTCCACAACCTCTTGCCCTTCTGCCTTGTCTGCACCTGCCACATAAATTTAAGACCTTCGATGTCAGTGATGTTTGTGAATCTGAAGAAGTTTGAACGTCGCGCATACATAACCCTGATGTCCCCAAGCGGTTTGACCTGCGCCTCATACACAAGGCAGACAAGTTCAACGTCGCCCTTGATTTTGGCAACAACGTTCATATTATCACATACATCTGCCGCATAGGCAAAAATCGGATTTGTTGTAAACGGTTGCTTGAAAACAACCTGCTTTGTGACGGGGTTGACTACTTCCCAGGCGTATAAAGTTTCCCCCTCAAGAGTAGTGGCATTTGAAAAAACACGCACTCCGTCAGCGACAAATGTTGAAACATTCATACTGCAGGCATCGCTTTTAGCCTTTTTTGCCATTACTCATCCCTCCTGTAAATTCTTCTAAAGTTCGATTTCGGCAACAATATCATCCCTGCGGCTGCCGTTGCTGCCAAGAAGGAATGCCTTTACTCTGTAATTGTTGCCCCTTTCAAGCACATACTCAAAAGTGTTTTCACCGGTGTAGGCACCCTTATAAATCGGGCCCCACTCACCGTTATCCTGTCTGTAAACATACCACGCATAAAGCATTCCTGCCTGCTGAGCGTGGTTTGTGAATACGAATCTGTCACCCATATCCTCAAAATCAACATCAATCTGCGGCAGAAGCACAAGGTCCTGCTCACTGATATTGGCCGCAATAACGTTTATCTGCTCGCCATTCTCTGACGACGCAAAAACCTTTACTCGGTAGTTTCTGCCCTCCTCAAAGCGATATTGCAAAACGCCGTTTGAAGCATACGGACTTTTGAAAATCAATGACCACGAATCCTTGACGCGTTCATATATGTACCACGCGAATCTTACGTCAGCAACATTTGCCGCCGCACTGAAAACAAAATCATTATCATCACGCGTGTTGGTTACAAAAATCTTTCGCAGACTTTCACTGCTTTTAAGTCTTATTGCGCAGTCCGCTCCGCTCTTGTTTACAAAAGAGAAAATCCTGCGCTGGACATCATAGTCAAAGCCGTTAAGTCCCGCAACGTTTCCGTCCTTGTCCTCAACGGTAATCAGAGTTACAAAACCTTTGTTTGCACCCTGCACGTCAAAACTCAGCCTGCTTACAGGAGCAAGTTTGTTTGCAGTCCTTGAAACGCTGCCCTCGCTCTGCGTTGCACTTCCTGACATAATGGGAGAAAGCTGGCGGATGCGGACAAAATAATCCGTCCTGCCAATCTGCATCAACGCCTGCGAATCGCTGAGACTGACAACTTTCACATCCTCACCAAGATTGAAAATCTGAGTGTATCTGTGACTTGCGACTGAATGTATATCATCAAAAATGAGAATCGCCTGACCGAAATAATAAAAATGGCGCTCAATGCTGACGTTGTTATAAGCGTTATTGAAACCGCAGGCATAACTGTAACCGTCAGGATGGTCAATCTTGTAATCGCTCAGCCCCACATCAGAAAGGTTTGAAGAACGAAGTTCATAACTCTCACCGTCAACAATAACGGTGTTGTGCGAAAGCGCACTTGTGAGCATACGCCTTGTGACATTCTTTGAGTTGAAACTGAAAAATCCGCCATCAACAAAGATGTCAGAGCCTTTTGCGTAAAGCATAAAGGACAAATCATCACAATGCTTGTGGGCAGTTGAAAGACAGCCCGACTTGAACATTGTCCACACGCAGTCAGAATGAACTATAACGTCAGCGTTTCCCTGACTTGCGTCCCAGTATTCTCTTGCAACAAAGTAGCCCGCCTGCGGGAAAACAACCGCGGTATTCTCCGGCATCTCACCAATTTCTCCACCTGTGACAGCATAAGCAAAAGTGTCCGTCCTTGTTTTGTAATCTTTCAGCGGCACATGAATGCTCTGTGTATCTCCGACCATCGGCATAAAACGGTCAGGTTTGAGCATATGCGCAAGGAAGTCCGAGCAACTTTCAAGTTTTGCAAGAATCTGTTTGCCAAAATTATCGTTGCCGAAAATAAATATTTCAGCAATTTCCGTAAGCAACCGGACAATTGTAAGCTGGTACATATAAGAGTTTTCAATATGCACCATCTCAGCGGTAAAACAATGCTCAATCTCCTTTTCAAGCCTTTCTCTTGAGCATTTCCACCAATCATTTGCCTCTCTTGAATCAAAAATGAAAGACAGATAGAGAAGCGCTCTGTTGAGATAAACACTGTATCGGCTGTAAAACTGATAGTTCTTATCATCGCAGAGAAAGCGCCCGTGTTTACGCAGAATATTGAGAATCAACTGCTTTGTTGTTTTGTTGAAAAAGTTGACCTCACCGCCGACAAGAAGAAAATAAATAAGATTTTCCGTACGGAGTGCGGCGCAACGTGTATTCCACAAATTCGGGTTTATCTGCGCGTTGAATGAGTCCTCCTCATACTTTGACCAGCCCTCAACAAGTGTGAGTGCAAGTTCAAGATGCTTCACATTGCCGTCAAGTTCAAACGCCTTTGTCAGAAACTCAACGGGTTTGAGCGCGTGCAGTCCAAGCTGAAACTGTGCCGCAGTGCCGATGCCGTACCTTGTTGACCAGTCAAAGTTGTGCGGGTCAAAACCTTTCATTCCCGAAAGCCTGTGGTTGACCGTCAGCACTCCCTCGTGCATCTGCCGTGCGATGTTAAGCACCATATCATCAGTCAGAGAAGATGTATGTAATTTTATGAAATCGTTTTTGCTGATTCCAAACTCGTTTTTCATTAACGTTTCTCCTCAAAAATTCGTTCTTCCATAAATCTCAAAAAAATTATAATTATTCATCAATATATTATATATTACCGTGTTCTTTCTGTCAAGAAAAAACACCCGTGAAAACTGCAAAATAATCACTTCATATCCCAGACGGGAACGTATTTTTCATCCGCCGCGGCAAGTTCCTGAACAAATCCGTTTTCAAAGCCGAGTTCAAACATAAAATCGCACACTTCATCATACTCCGCCTGCGTAATTTTTCTTGATAATTCAGGGGATTTTGTCTGACCGTTTGGCGTGTATTGTGCCATCAGGCTGACGTGGGCATCGGCGGAGAAATTGTCACGGATAGTTTCAAGCACCGCCTTTGAATTGTCCGCACAACCGGGCAGAATAAGGTGACGTATCATTACACCTTTTGTCATCATTCCGTTTTCATCGTGCTGAACGTCGCCAACCTGACGGTACATTTCTTTTATTGATTCCACAGCAGCCGTACAGTAATCGGGCGCAGCAGAATATTTCACCGCAAGCGCATTGTCGGCATATTTGAAATCGGGCAGATAAATGTCCACAAGCCCTTCAAGTTCTTTGAGTGCTTCGGGATTTTCATAACCCGGACAGTTATACACAACGGGCACTGGCGGTTTGTATTGTCTGAGTGCCTGAGCAATCAGTTTAAGGTAAGGTGTGGGCGACACAAAATTTATGTTATGAGCGCCTTTATCACACAGTTCCTTCATCAACGAACAAAGTGTTGTTACGTCAACTTTCTTTCCGCAGATACCCCTGCTTATCTCATAATTCTGGCAAAACTCGCATCTCATCACGCACCCGCTGAAAAAGATTGCGCCCGACCCTTTTTCGCCACTTATATCCGGCTCTTCATAAAAATGCAGGTCGGCACGGCATACTGACGGCACTGACGGCATTTTACAAAAGCCCTGCGACAATTTATCCTCTTTTCTCTCCACTGCGCAACGGCGGTGGCAAAGTGTACATTTTTCAATAATCAAGGCAACTCCCCCTGTCTGCAACGATTATACCACAAATTTATATAATTTTTTATATTTTATTTGCAAAAAATATTGCCTTGCATATTGATAATATTTAATTGAGGTGATAAAATAAAAAGTTGTAAATTGATTGAAGGTGAAATAATGGACATCAGACAGGATATAAGAAACGTTGCAATCATTGCGCACGTTGACCACGGCAAGACAACTCTTGTTGACCAGATGCTCAGACAAAGCGGTATCTTCCGCTCAAACGAGCAGGTGCAGGAAAGAGTAATGGACTCAAACGACCTTGAGCGTGAGAGAGGAATCACAATCCTTTCAAAGAATACTGCCGTATGGTATAACGATACAAAAATCAATATTGTTGACACTCCCGGCCACGCTGACTTCGGCGGTGAGGTTGAGCGCGTGCTGATGATGGTTGACGGTGTGCTTTTGCTTGTTGACGCGTTTGAGGGTTGTATGCCCCAGACCCGTTTTGTACTTAAAAAAGCATTGGGACTTAAAAAGAAAGCGGTTGTTGTTGTAAACAAAATTGACCGCCTTGGCGCAAGACCTGAGGAAGTTGTTGACGAAGTGCTTGATTTGTTTATTGAACTCGGCGCTGACGATGACCAGCTTGAATTCCCCGTTGTTTACGCATCGGGCCGTGACGGTTACGCGTCCCTTGACCCGCACGAAAAGGCGGACGACCTGCGCGCACTTTTTGACGCGATACTTAAAGAAATTGAAGCACCCAAAGGTGAGATGGACAAGCCCGTCCAGGTGCTTTTCTCCAACATTGACTATGATGAATACGTTGGCAGAATCGGCGTTGGCAGAGTTGAAAGAGGCTCTATCAAAACCGGTGACAACGCAGTAATATGCAGAGCGGACGGCACAACAAAAAACGTCAGAGTTTCAAAACTCTATCAGTTTGAGGGCCTTCGCAGAGTTGAAACAGACAGCGCAAAACTTGGCGACATCGTTGCAATTTCAGGCGTTGCCGACCTTAACATAGGTGAAACTCTCTGTGCGGCGGATTGCATTGAGCCGCTTCCGTTTGTAAAGATTGACGAACCGACAATTTCAATGAACTTCATTGTAAACAACAGTCCTTTCGCAGGACGCGAGGGCAAGTTTGTAACTTCAAGAAACCTGCGTGACCGTCTGTTCAAAGAGATTGAAACAAACGTCAGTATGAGAGTTGAAGAAACCGAATCCGCAGACACATTCAAAGTTGCGGGCAGAGGTGAACTTCACCTTTCAATCCTCATTGAAACAATGCGTCGTCAGGGTTACGAATTCCAGGTTTCCCGACCGAAAGTTATTTTTAAGGAAATCAACGGCGTTCTTCACGAGCCGATGGAATTGCTCATCATTGAAGTCCCCGAACAGTACGTTGGCGCAGTTATGCAGGAAATCGGCGCACGCAAAGCGGAACTTGAAAACATGGGCACACGCGATGGTGGCAGCACACACCTTGAATTCAGAATTCCGTCAAGAGGTCTTATCGGTTACCGCTCACAGTTTATGACTGACACAAACGGTAACGGTATTATGAACCAGTTGTTCCTTGGTTACGAGCCGTTCAAAGGCCCGATTGAAACCAGAAATCAGGGTTCAATCGTTGCTCACGAGGATGGCGTAAGTTCAAGTTACGGACTTTTCAACACACAGGACAGAGGAAAACTTTTCATCGGCCCCGGTGTTGACGTTTATGAGGGCATGATTGTTGGCGAAAGTTCAAGAGGAGAGGACATCGTCTGCAACGTCTGCAAGAAAAAGCACGTTACAAATATGCGTGCCGCAGGTTCGGACGAAGCGCTCAGGCTCACTCCCCCCTCAATCCTCAGCCTTGAGCAGCACATGGAATTCCTCAAGGATGACGAACTTCTTGAAATCACACCCAAATCACTGCGACTGAGAAAAGCAATTCTCTCCAAAGAGCAGAGATTGAAGCAGCAAAACAGAGAAAACAAAAACTAACATAGATGGAGTGATACACAATGGAAAAGATTTCAGTTCAACTCAGCAAAAATTTAAAATCAAAGCCGACTGACCAGAAGAATCTTGGTTTCGGCCGCTTCTACACAGACCATATGTTCATCATGAACTATGACGAGGGTGAAGGCTGGCACAACCCGAGAATCGTTCCCTATGGTCCGATCGCACTTGACCCCGCGGCAATGTGTCTGCACTATGGTCAGGAAGTTTTTGAAGGTCTCAAAGCCTACCGCGCAGACGATGGCAGAATTCTCCTTTTCCGTCCTGAAAAGAATATGGCAAGACTTAACGTTTCCAACGAGCGTCTTTGCATTCCGCAGATTGATGAAGAATTCTGCGTTGAAGCAATCAAGGCACTTGTAAACGTTGATAAGGACTGGATTCCCACAGAGGAGGGCACTTCTCTCTACATCCGTCCGTTTATCTTTGCGGTTGACCCCCACGTTGGCGTGCATCCCGCAAAGCACCTTCTCTTTGTTGTAATCCTCTCCCCCGTTGGCGCTTATTATCCGCAGGGTCTTAACCCCGTAAACATTGTTGTTGAAACAAAGTATGTCCGTGCGGTAAAAGGCGGTATGGGCTTTGCAAAGACTGCGGGCAACTATGCAGCTTCTCTCAAAGCGCAGGACGAGGCTGAAAAAATGGGCTATACTCAGGTGCTCTGGCTTGATGGTTTGCACCGTAAATATATTGAAGAAGTCGGCACAATGAACATCTTCTTCATCATCGGCGATGAAATTGTAACCCCCGCACTTCAGGGCAGTGTTCTCAGTGGTATCACAAGAATGTCCACAATTGAACTTCTCAGAAGCAAGGGCTACACAGTAAACGAGAGACCCATTTCCATTGACGAAGTTTACGAGGCTTCCAAAAACGGCACACTCAAGGAAGTTTTCGGCACAGGCACGGCAGCAGTAATCTCCCCCGTTGGCAAACTCCTTTGGGAAGACAAGGAAATGGTTATCAATGACGGCAAAATCGGTGAAGTTTCACAGATGGTCTATGACACAATCACAGGCATTCAGTGGGGCAAAATCACTGACACATTCGGCTGGTCAACAGAAGTTTAATAGCAAAATCAAAGCCGCTCAGATTTTTGGGCGGCTTTTTCTATAAGTCCGTTTTATCGGTCGCTGAATGTGATACAATGAAACAAAGAGGTGATAAATTTGTCAGATAAAAACACAACTGTTTACAGCCTTAATCAGTTACTGCTCACAAAACTGAATTACATCTTCCGCATCCGTGCGATTCACACATCATCCGTTGACAACAAGACGATTCATGCTTATTGTGTTTCACTTAAAAAATCAACTGAAATGACGTTGGTAGAGCAGGTTATGGAATTTTATCAGGTATGTAAGGATGCGTTGACAGACGGGCAAAAAATATTGACTGAAACGGATTGTTTCAAAATCATTGCCGACAATTATGAAGCAACATATTACATTGAATTCTGGTACAAAAACGCTGACAAATATGCCTGCATTGAAAACGGAGAAGTTAAAACGGATTTTCTGCACCGCATCGGATGCGAGCAAGCCGCACTCAAACTTCGCAAAATGGGATATTACAGAAATATGCTTCACGAGATAAACGAAATTGAAATTCTTAAACCGTATAAAAACTACGCTGACAGATATTGCGCTCTCCTGAAATTCCCCGCATCAGTGGATGAAATCGTCAAAAAATACCGCACATAAAATCAACGCTCACGGAAACGTGGGCGTTTTTCTTTTATCAAAAAATGTCGGTCACAACTTGTTCATAATAATACTTTACATATTTCGATTTTTATGTTATATTAACTGTGTGTATCTATATTATGCTTATGACTTCGGTCAGCATATATACTAACCGATTGGAGAAAATCTATGAAGAAACTGACTATCGTTTTCGCGATAATCATCCTTATATTGACTCTTGTTGCCTGTGGTGAAGTTACTTCCCCACAGACGACAACCTTTGTTTCGGGCAGCAACAATGACAGCCCGTCATCCACAACCACCACAACTCACAACCATTCATCCGGGGATGTGATTGGTGACTCCACAACGGAAGACGTTGGCGGTGAAACAACCCTGCCATCAGGTGAAACGGACAACCCAACCGACGAAACAACTGACACCACAACTTCGTCCGATGACACAACGTCATCAACAACAAGACCCGATGATTCATCATCAGGCACATCAACAACAAAAAGTGAAAACACAACCACTTCGGGGAAAATAACAACAACCACCAAAAAAGCAACAACTACAACATCAACCACAACCCGAAAAACCACAACTACCACAACAAAGAAAACAACCACTACAACCACAAAGAAAACAACCACAACAAAGGCGCACTCATTCGGTGCGGCAACCTATGTCAAATCCGATATGGATTACCACAAGGTTACAAAAAAATGCACCACTTGCGGCACAACGTCAACAACGAGTGAATTCCACAACTTCGGCTCGTGGATATATGACACCTACCCGACAAGCACATCCGAGGGCATCAAATACCGCACCTGCAAGGGTTGCGGATATGAGCAGGTAACCTACGTGCCGAAAACATCGGACAACGTGGCAAACTTTGAGGAAGAAATGTTTGACCTTATCAATGCCGAGCGTAAGAAAAACGGACTCCCCGCATACACTTACTACACCTCAGGTCAGTCAGGCGCAAACACAAGAGCAAAAGAGATTATGACCCTTTTCTCTCACAACCGTCCCGATGGTTCAAAATGGTGGACTGCACCGGGATTTGAAAAAGCAGTATGTCAAGCGGGTGCGGAAAACATCGCGCGTGGCTACGGATCACCCGAGGACGTAATGGCGGCGTTTATGAATTCCGCCGACCACAAAAAGAACATTCTCAGCACACAGTACACGCACATCGTAATCGCTTATTATGAGGGCGCGTGGGTGCAGATTTTTGTAAAACCCTGGTAAAATTGAAACGATTATTAAAGGGAATGACCCGCAAGTCATTCCCTTTTTATTTTGTAGCATCTTTGGGTTAAGCTGCTTATATTTTTTAATTTACTGCTCTCTCCCCCAGTCTTTTGCTTCGCAAAATCCAGCCCCCTCACAGAGGGAGCCTGACGGGCGAATGCATTTTGCCCTACGTTCTTTATTTCAGATATTCATAATAACCCTAATTACTATATGTTTAAGACAAAGACTCATCATGCTTATATGATCATCATGATTAATAAAGAGTCTTATATAAAGAAAAAAGAGTCATAATGATTCTATTAAGAAGCGTAACGACTCATGATGCTTGTAAAATGTTGAACTTTTAAGATTTTTATGGTATAACAATTTAAATTGTATGTTTTTGGGGGATATGATAATGAATTTTAATTTATATGATGAGTATCGCTTTACACAAGGGAAATTAATCTCCACTCAAAGTGGCAAGAAATATGAGTTCAATTTGGATAGACAAGACCGATTCTATACATATTTAAAACCCCATATTACCAATGGAAAAGTAACAGGGCTAACAAAACTAATGATTGATGCATTGGCAGTTAAAGACACGGACAAGTCCTTTTGGAATGAAAACACATTTTTACTTAATACTATCATTTTGGCCAGAGATAATAGCGGTGTATATTATTCTTATGAGATTTCTATAAAAAACATCAAAATAAACCGTGTTGATGTTTCCAAACTTTCATATGAAAATGAGAGTTGGGTATGTACACTATGTGAAATGGAAATTCCATATCAAACCAATATTGATATTGTTGAACGAGCATAATAACGGAAAGGAAAATAATGATATGGCACTAATTAAATGTCCTGAGTGTGGAAGAGAAAATGTATCAAGCACAGCAGAAAGTTGTCCTAATTGTGGATATGGTGTAAAGGCACATTTTGAACGGATAGAAAAGCAAAAGGCCGCACAAATTATTCAACAACAAAAAGAAGCAACAAAAATAAGTAGACAAGCAGAGGCAGACAAAAAATATACTGAATATCTGCATACTGTTAAGCAAGAACAACAACAAATTGATAATATATCTGCACCCAAAAAGCCAAACTATTTCATAGAATTATTTAGAAAAGATATTAGGGCTTTAACATTACTAATCGTGGTTGGCCCCATCTTAACATTATTGTTTTGTGTAGCAGCACAAGTAGATGCTTTTATTTTAGTTTTGTATGCCGCTTTGGGTCTTATAGCGACTCCTGTTTGGTTAATCATATGTTTTGTTGATTTTCATAGTCAGTTACAGGAATATAAAAAGGAACTGAATTTATACAATACAAATAGAAAAGAATGGGAAAGACAGAAAGAACAGAAAAAAGCAAATATAGAAACAAAATACCGTGCACAGGCAAAAGCCGACATTGATAGAAAATACAATCCCCCTGCACCTGTGCAAACCAATTCAATTAAATGCCCAGTTTGTGGAAGTGCAAATATTGAAAAAATCACAACAATGGATAGAAGTTTTTCTATTGCTATGGTTGGAATGGCAAGTGGAAAAATAGGAAAACAATATAAATGCAAAAACTGCAAACACATGTGGTAATAGTTTTTCTCGCAAAAAAATCACCCTATGACTTTTTGCTGTCATAGGGTGTTTTAAAAACTTGCACCAAGATAGATTTTAAGGCAAAAAGAAAACCCCGAAAGCCGTGAGGCTTCGGGGATAATTTTATATCATACAAAATTATACGATCTGATAACGCAGAGCAATTTTATATCATCTTAATTTTAACAGGTTTTCCCGTTTTCCTCGCATAATTTATCATCGATTTTGTTCCTTTACTTTTGCCATCCCAGAAACAAATAAAATAATCCCCGATGCTCGACAATTCCTCATTTCGTTTTGGTCCTGCGTATTTTCCGTACTTCCTCCAATCAGCAGGATATATCTCCGTTTTATATTCATTCTCCCTTGCATATCTTTCCCCCAAAGAATCAGCACCCGAACATCCACCGGAAACAAAAACCAAAGTGTATTTATTTTTTATTCTACTTATACAAAGATCTATAAATTCTTTTGCATCTTCATATTTGGTGTAATACCGACAACCTGCGACCACAATCTTTCGTATCATAAAACCACCTCAAAAAGTATTTTACTATTATATGATAGTAAAATCAATACTACGTTTTGATAGTACATATACTTTAATTCAGGTGATGTTATGTATTATTCAAGACTTAAAGACTTGAGAGAAGACAGAGATCTGGTTCAAAAAGAAATTGCCGCATATCTTGGCATTGACCAAAGAGTTTATAGCAATTACGAAACGGGCAAAAGAGAAATCCCCACCCGCTTTGTTATTGCACTTGCCGATTTTTATAAAACGTCAACAGACTATATTCTCGGCAGGACGAACAACCCTAACCCATATAAATAAAATGAACCCTGTTGCAAATTGCAACGGGGTTTATTTTTACGTGAATCAAATATCAACGACAGAATCAAGCAAAAATAAAAACCCCGAAAACCGTGATGGTTTCGGGGTTTTTGTGTGTTTTGAAATAATACAGATTATCTCTTGGAGAACTGCGGAGCACGACGAGCGCCCTTGAGTCCGTACTTCTTTCTTTCCTTCATTCTCGGGTCACGAGTGAGGAAACCTGCCTTCTTGAGTTCAGGACGGTAGTTCTCGTCTGCCAAAAGAAGTGCACGGGAGATGCCGTGACGAATTGCGCCAGCCTGACCTGTTACACCGCCGCCTGCAACTCTGCAAACGATGTCAAACTTCTCGCTTGTGCCTGTGAGCGCGAGGGGCTGACGAACGATGAGTTTCAAGGTCTCAAGACCGAAGTAATCGTCGATTGTTCTGTCGTTGATTGTGATTGAACCAGTACCGGGGTAAAGACGAACTCTTGCAACAGACTTCTTTCTTCTGCCGGTGCCGTAGAAATAAGCTTTGTTATCGTACATTTCGGTTACCTCCTACTACTAAAATGCCCAAGTCTCAGGCTTCTGAGCCTCGTGCTTGTGAGCATCGCCCTTATAAATGCGAAGTCTGGAAAGAGCGTCACGGCCGATAACGGTGTCCGGTACCATTCCCTTAACTGCGAGCTGCATTGCAAGCTCCGGCTTCGTTTTCATAAGTGTAACGTACTTTGTTTCTTTAAGATGTCCTGCCCAGCCAGTGTGGCGGTAGTAAATCTTATCCTGAAGTTTGTTTCCTGTAAGGATTGCTTTTTCAGCGTTGATAATGATTACGTGGTCGCCGCAGTCAAGATGCGGAACAAAAGTTGTCTTGTACTTACCACGCAAAAGGTCAGCAGCAACAGCAGCAACACGGCCGAGCGGCTTTCCAGCAGCATCGAGAACGTACCACTTACGTGTAATCTCGGAAGCTTTGGGCATATAAGTTGACATAATCTCAACCTCCATCAAAATATTTCCTGCATTAAAACGCAGGATTGGCAATACATTGCCGTTTACGCAAGGAGTATAATAACATACCGCCCAAAACTTGTCAACACTTTTTTATCAGTTTTTTAATTTACAACTCACAATCCCTCATTTGCTCGTTTTTTCTCGTTTTTTCATATACTTTGCTCATTTATGATTTTTGAAAAAATCTGTTTACAAAGCCGCGTTTTTAATTTATAATCAGTTTACATTCTTATGATACAAAGGGGTTGCCCAGTGAAACTACAAAAATTGATGAGCCACATACGC